>JAFZNL010000104.1 GCA_017550925.1 Lachnospiraceae bacterium
ATCCGTTTTATCGGCGCCACCACTTTTGAAGAATATAAAAAGCATTTTGAGAAAAATAAGAGCCTGGTGAGAAGGTTTCAGAATGTGGAGATCGCAGAGCCAAGCGAAGCAGAAACCGTGAATATCTTAAAAGGCCTTGCTCCTTCCTATGAGGCTTTCCATGGTGTGACTTACGGTGATGGCGTTTTGGAATATGCGGTCTCTATGAGTAAAAAGCATATCAATGAACGGTTCCTGCCGGATAAAGCCATCGACCTGATGGATGAGGCAGGCGCCTATCGGAAGCTCCATCCCGGAGAGGGAGCAGATGCTTTGGTTGTGGATAAAGAAGTGGTGGCGAAGGTCCTGACCAAGATCTGCCGCATTCCCGTTGAGACTGTGGACAGTGAAAAAACAGAGGGGCTTGCTGATTTAGAAGAGCGGATCCAAAAGAAGGTTTTCGGACAGGACGAAGCCGTTTCCCAGGTGGTCAACGCCATCAAGTTTTCAAGGGCAGGATTATTGGAAGACGGAAAGCCTCTTGCAAGCCTTTTGTTTGTTGGCCCCACCGGCGTAGGCAAGACGGAGGTGGCCAGGGTGCTGGCGCAGGAACTTGGTTCCAAACTTGTCCGGTTTGATATGAGTGAATATGCGGAGAAACACACCGTCGCCAAACTCATCGGTTCACCCGCAGGTTATGTGGGTTATGAAGAAGGCGGGCTTTTGACAGAGGAAGTGCGCAAGAACCCTTCCTCCGTACTGCTGTTAGATGAGATCGAAAAAGCCCATAGCGACATCTACAACATCCTGCTGCAGGTGATGGATTATGCGACGCTGACGGACAACCAGGGACGGAAGGCAGACTTTAGAAACGTGGTCATCATCATGACTTCCAATGCAGGTGCCAGCCGCCTGGGTAAGCCGGGGATCGGCTTTACTTCTGAAAGCGCTGACAGGGGCGTTTTAACGGAAGAGATTAAGAGAACCTTCCAGCCGGAATTCAGGAACCGCTTAAACAAGATCGTGTATTTTAACGGCATGGATGATGAAATGGGTATCCGTGTCATCGATAAAAAGCTGGGTGAGCTGGCTGAGCTTTTGGAAAAGAAAGGGATCACTTTTGCAGCAGACCAGAGTGCAAAAGATGCCATCAAAAAGAAAGGGATCAGCGCAGAGTTCGGAGCCCGTGAAGTGGACCGCGTGATCCGCAATGAGATCAAGCCCCTCTTTGTGGATGAGATTCTCTTTGGCAAGTTAACCGGCGGCGGAAAGGTGACGCTTCAGGCGGACGAAGATGGTTTCAGTGTTGACATTTCGAAGCAGGATATGATCTGCTGATAAATCAAACTTGACAGTGAGCACCGGTTGGTAAAACGAAACAAACAGAAAGATAAAAATTAAGTGAGTAGTGTAGTGTTGTAATAGCCGGTATGAAAACCGGGAATTGATCGGGGGGGTGGAAAAATGACAGGGAACATCACAGTTTTTGTACAGAACAGCATCCGTATCGAAGGCAGTATGGGAACGGTTTATATCGATCCTTTTCAGATGAAGGAAGCGTTTCATGACGCAGACCTGATCCTGATCACACATGATCATTACGATCATTTTTCACCGGATGACATCCGCATGGTTGCAGGCAGCAATACAACCCTTGTGGTGCCGGAAAAGATGGCGGGAAAAGCAAAAGAGGTAGCGGATGCTGTGAGCAAAACGGAGACTGTAAGACCTGGTGAGAGCTATGAGATCGGCGGCCTTTCCATGGAAACCGTTCCGGCGTACAATCTCCTGAAACCCTTTCACCCGAAGGGAGCGGGTTGGGTTGGTTATATCTTAAGCGTGGACGGGCAGCGGATCTATATCGCCGGAGATACGGACGCTACCAGGGAAGCAAAGGCGGTAAAGTGTGATATCGCCATGATCCCCATCGGCGGTACCTATACCATGGATGCGAAAAAAGCAGCGGAGTATGTGAATGAATTGCAGCCGAAGGTTGCGATCCCCGTGCACTTCGGACATATCGTTGGCAAACCCTCTGACGGGGATGTGTTTGCGCAAAATGTAAAAGCGCCCGTTGAGGTGGCGTTCAAGATTCAGTTTTGACACAATCAGCCCTGTGGTATATAATGTGCCATGGGATTGCGGATGAATATGATAGATCAGACTCGCAATCAAAGAGGCTGATGGAAAGTGCAGGCATGTAGCGAAAAAGCCTGGGCATGAAATTCGTTATAAGATGTAGGAGATAATAGAAATGAGAAAACTACCGGATGTTCCGGAGCTGAGCGGATTCGATAATACCGCTGTCAGAAACCGGGACGAATACACCAGCGGACCTTATCTGATCTGGGCAGATAAAAACAAGCCGGAAGCAGGATGGACCGCCGAGGTGATCATCATCGGGGACAGCGGACAGACTTACAAAAAACAGAAGGTATCTGAAGGGGTGAAATCCCCCGACACAGCCATCGAAATGCTGCGGACTTTTGTAAGGTCCGACAGGGCACAGCAGGAAGGGAAAACCCCGGAAGAAATGGATCTCGAAAACAAGATCATTTCCCTGGAAAAAGAGCTGACCAATTTTGTGAATTCCCATTCCGTCCGTTCTTCAAACCATGAGTTCATTAACTGCCCGGTTTGCAGATCGGGACTGAAGAAAAAACTCCTTGTTTCCAACAAGTGTCCGCTTTGCAAATCGGACCTTCGGGCAAGGAACGTAACAGACAAGATCGACCGGTACCAGTCAGAGCTGGCAGAACTGAATAAACAACTGAAAAACATTCGCGGCTGACGGAAATCGTAAGGGATTTTCCAAAGCAGATTTTCATAACTAAACACTTCTCAAACAGCGGAACTTATGTTAAGATTACTACAAGTATGCAAAAGTGAAAACTATGTGCCGCGGGGGTGTAGCTATGAAAAATATTCAAGTTGTGATCAAAGGTGAAGGCACATTTTCCCTGAAAAAAGGAGAGAGTGTGCTTTCTGTATTGAATAAAGATAAACAGGCGGCAGTTTCGGGTTGCGGGGGCAACGGAAGCTGCGGAAAATGCGCCGTTCGTTTCATGATGGGAGCACCGCTCCCGACCTCAACTGACAGACGGTTTTTCTCGCCGTCAGCGCTTCGTGAAGGCTATCGTCTGGCCTGTCTTGCAAAACCTCAGCAGAACTGTATCGTGGACTTTTGTTTCAGTGAAAATGATCTGGATATCGTCGCAGATTCTTCCCTGCGTAGTGATGCTGCGCAGGCTGCAGAAGAAACTGTATCGCAGGCATCGGTTGTAACTTCTGCCGGCGCTACGGTTGGCGGACAGATGGATTCTTTGGTTATGGTCCGCGTGAACCCTTCAGATTTCGGGGACACCATGGTCATCGTGGACCTGGGTACCACCACCATCGTCATGCAGTTAGTGGAGATTGAGACCGGCCGTATCATCGATACCTATAAGACGTTGAACCCCCAGAGGCGTTTTGGCGCAGATGTGGTCAGCCGCATGACCCATGCCTTAAAGGGCGACGAAGTGCTGCTGGCAGAGTGCGTGCAGTACACCCTTGACGGTGAGATCAATAAGTGGCTCTATCAGGGATTTACCCCGGAGCTGATCGTGGTTTCCGGCAACACCTGCATGACATATTTTTACAACAGCATCAATGTGGAAGAACTGTCAAAGGCACCTTTCACGGCGACCCATCTCGATCCCATCGAAACAGACATTGCACATATCAGGACCGTCTTCCTGCCGGGCCTTTCAGCCTTTGTAGGCGGCGATATCACAGCCGGCCTTATGATGGTGAAAAAACGCGAGGAAGAGCTGGCAGAAGAATTAGAGGAAAAAGCCGCTGCGAAAAAGACAGCAAAGGCAGCTTCTTCCAAGGGCAGAAAAAAAGCACCGGCTCTCAGCAGACAAAGGACCGTTCTTTTCGTGGATCTCGGAACCAACGGTGAGATTGCCTTGATGCGCGGCGAACAGATCTGGGCGACAGCTACCAGTGCGGGACCGGCGTTTGAAGGCGGTGCCAACGCCAATACCCCCGGAACCGATATGATCCGCATCATTGCAACGCTGCTTGAGCGCGGCATGATCGATGAAACAGGATTGTTCGGAGAAGAGTATTTCAATACCGGCGTCACCGTGGATGGCGTTCTCATCCGTCAGGAAGATGTCCGTTCCATTCAGGTGGCAAAAGCTGCGATCTATGCCGGAATCCGCGTACTGCTTTCCCAGGCCGGCATTCGCGAAGATGAGATCGATCAGGTTTATCTCGCCGGCGGATTCGGGTATTTCCTGGATGTGGAAAGCGCCTGCAGGATCGGTCTTCTGCCGGGACGCTGGCAGGATAAAACAGTGGCAGTCGGCAATACGTCTTTGGCAGGCAGTCTCGAATACGGACTTGCCTATCGCAAGAATCCCTTCTCGGATCCGGCGGCAGCGATCCGTTCACAGGTGAGCAGCGTCAACTTAGCACAGGTTTATGAGTTTGAGAAACTGTATGTGGATGCCATGAATCTGGCAACGGTATAACGCATGAATAAGATTTCATTCTATCTTCCGGGTTTTTTCAATCGGATGCATCTGCAGCTTTTGCTGATCAGTCTGATGGAAAAACACCCGGAGGTTTTTTATGAAAATATACGGATCGGTGCCATATACGGGACCTTTCCCGGTGCCATCTGGAACGGCGGACGCACTGTGCTTGGCCAGTGCGATGCGATGCAGATGGAGTATGTGCTCTCGGAGTTTAACGGCCGGGGCATTCCACTGCGTTTTACCTTTACGAATTCCCTGATCGGGCAGGAGCACCTGGAGGATGAATTCTGCAATCTGTGTCTTCAGCTTGCTGTGGGATCGTCATCGAAGATCCGTGAAGAAAGCGATGCGATTGAAAGTGCCAAAGACGGGCAGGGTGCTGCTGACGATGGCGAACGGAATATCGTCCATAATGAGGTGCTGGTGAATTCGCCTGTATTGGAAGCATATATCCGTGAGAATTATCCCTCGCTTCCTTTGATCTCTTCCACGACGAAACAGATCAGAAGCGTGGAAGAACTTGCCGGCGAACTGGCAAAGGATTACAAGCTGGTGGTGGTCTACAAAGCCATGAATCATGATCCTGCGCTTTTGACGATGCCGGGAAGAGAGAGGCTGGAGATCCTGCTGGATTCCTTTTGCATGGATCATTGCCCCCGGTCGGCGGAGCATTACCTGGCTGCCTCGCAGGCCCAGCTGGAAGGTAGGGAACTGATCTTTCCGACGGAGGGAAAGTGCCATGCCATCAACCGGGACTTCTATGACTTTTTTGAAAATGAAAGCTTTGTAACGGTGGAAGAATTATACGGACGTTTTTGTGATGCGGGTTTCTGCCATTTCAAGCTGGACGGGCGCACCTTTACGGATGCGGATGTGATCGAAAGCTATGTCTATTACATGGTGCGGCCTGACTATCAGGAACGGGTGCGGCTGATCCTGCATAAGGGCATGGAAAAATTGCGCCGGATGGGATGATTTACAGGAGTTTTTATCATGGATCTTTTTGAATACGCAAGAAGCAAAACACAGGATAAGGAATCACCGCTGGCTGCAAGGCTCAGGCCGCAGACCTTAGAGGAGATCGTGGGACAGGAGCATATTCTGGGAAAGGAGACGCTGCTGTACCGCGCCATCGCCGCGGACAAGCTTTCCTCGGTCATTTTTTACGGACCGCCCGGGACGGGTAAGACCACTATTGCCAAGGTGATCGCCAACACCACCAAGGCGGAGTTTACCCAGATCAACGCCACCATTGCCGGCAAGAAAGATATGGAAGAAGTGGTGGCAGCGGCGAAGGAAACCAAGGGGATGTACGGCAAGCGTACCATCCTGTTCATCGACGAGATCCATCGCTTCAATAAAGGACAGCAGGACTTTTTACTTCCCTACGTAGAGGACGGCACTGTGGTGCTGATCGGTGCCACAACAGAGAATCCTTATTTTGAAGTCAATCCCGCGCTGATCTCCCGGTCCATCATTTTTGAACTAAAGACCCTGGGCAGCGAGGATATCAAAAAACTGATCCTTCGCGCACTGAAAAGCGAGAAGGGTCTGGGCGGTTATAAAGCAGCGATTGATGATGATGCCCTGGAGTTTTTGGCAGACCTTTCTGAGGGGGATGCCAGGAGGGCCTTAAACGCCATCGAGCTGGGCGTTATGACGACAGAGAGGGGTGATGACGGGCTGATCCATATCACGCTCCCTGTGGCGCAGGAATGCATTCAGAAAAGGGTGCTGCGCTACGATAAGAGCGGGGATAACCATTATGATACCATCTCAGCATTTATCAAGAGCATGCGGGGATCGGATCCCGATGCGGCATTATATTACCTGGCAAAAATGATCACCGCCGGTGAAAGCGTTACCTTCATCGCAAGGCGTATCATGATCTGTGCATCGGAAGATGTGGGCATGGCAGATCCAAACGCCCTGAATGTGGCTGTCAGCGCGTCCCTTGCGGTAGAGAGGATCGGTATGCCGGAGGCGCAGATCATATTGGCAGAGGCAGCTGTTTATGTGGCAACAGCACCCAAGAGTAATGCCAGCTACCTGGGGATTGCAGAGGCCATGTCTGTGGTCGGCGAAACAGGAAACCTGCCGGTTCCCACCCATTTGATGGACAGCCATTACAAGGGCGCGGCAAAGCTCGGACACGGCATCGGATACCAGTACGCCCACGATTTTCCCCATCACTACGTAGACCAGCAGTACCTGCCGGACGCGATTAAGGACAGGGTATTCTTCAGACCCGGTGAGAACGGATATGAAAATAAGATACGCGAGTATATGGAGTTGATCCATGGGAAGAATGAATGATAAGAAAAAGCTGTTGGGTAAGAAAAAATGATTGAAAAAGCCGGATGAGGGGCTATGAATCGCCGTTCTCTTCGCTGAGAATGCGATCCAGCAGATAGGTATAGATCTCGTCATGATTATCAGCCCATTTACGGCACGCCTCCTGCGCGAGTTTTTCGGACGGAAGGGATACATTGATCTCTAAGAGCGTGCTGCCTTGTTCAGACATACGGAGTGTTGTCAGAAAACTGCGTCCTTCCGTCATATGATAATTTGCATAGAGCTGGAGTTCCCGTTGAAAAGACTTGGCGTTATCCTTCAGGAAATCGTCAATGTCTTTTTTGATTTCTGCAGTCAGTTCGTTGGAAAAAAGGGACAGGGTCTGCTCACCCTCTTCGGTCAGATGAAGCCTGGTGCGGTTCAGCACCTGCTCTTCACGGATGAGGCCGGACTCGGCAAGACGGGCGAAAACGGTCTGTAAGTTTACATAACTCTCATAGCCTTTTTCGGAAATAAAAGACGCAACCTGAACACGGGTCAGGGGAATCCCTGCCCGGTTCAGAAAATAAAGCACCATAACTTTGCTTAAGGTATCCGAAGGATCGGATAGCGCGCCGTGACCGATCATCAGATCAGCGCCTTAACAGCTTTTGCCACTTCGTCAGCAACGGAAGGGTGGAAAGCTTCGGGAATGACATGTTCCTCATCGAGGATGTCGTCTGTGATCAGGGATGCAATAGCCTTTGCGGCTGCCAGCTTCATTTCCTCGGTGATCTGCAGTGCGCGGCCTTCGAGAGCGCCCTTGAAGATGCCCGGGAAAGCAACCACGTTGTTGATCTGATTCGGGAAGTCGGAACGGCCTGTGCCCACGATGCGTGCGCCTGCTGCCTTTGCCTCGTCCGGCATGATCTCCGGAACAGGATTGGACATGGCAAAAATGATGGAATCTGCGTTCATGGTCTTAACCATATCTGCAGTCACAACGCCGGGTGCGGAAACGCCGATGAAGATATCGGAACCCTTCATTACGTCTGCAAGGGAACCGGTCTCGCCATCGGGATTGGTGATATCTGCGATCTCTTCCTTTGCGGAGTTCATATTGGAGCGGCCCTTATAGATGACGCCGGTCCTGTCGCAAAGGAGAACCTTGGTAAAGCCGTAGTTGAGCAGAAGTTTTGCGATGGCAACGCCTGCGCTGCCGGCACCGTTGATGACTACCTTGCAGTCTGCGGGCTCTTTTTTCACGATCTTCAGTGCGTTGATCAGGCCTGCCAGAACTACGATGGCGGTACCGTGCTGGTCGTCATGGAAAACGGGGATCGGAAGGGTTTCTTTGAGGCGCTTTTCAATCTCGAAGCAGCGGGGTGCGCTGATGTCCTCTAAGTTGATGCCGCCGTAGTTAGGGGCCAGCCAGGTAACGGCCTTGATGATCTCTTCGGTATCCTGGGTATCCAGGCAGATGGGAACGGCGTTTACACCGCCGAACTCTTTGAAGAGCACGCATTTGCCCTCCATAACGGGCATGGCAGCCATAGCGCCGATATTGCCAAGGCCCAGAACAGCGCTGCCGTCAGATACAACGGCAATGGTGTTTGCTTTCATGGTATAGGTATATGCTTTTTCGGGATCCTCTGCGATGACCTTGCAGGGCTCGGCAACGCCGGGGGTGTATGCAAGCGCCAGATCCTCTCTGGTTTTAACGGGTGCTTTGGAAGTGGTGTTCAGTTTTCCCTGCCACTCTTCGTGCAGCATGAGAGCTTTTTCATTGGTAGTCATGATGATGTCCTTTCTGAATGTATGATTCGTGTTTTCATGCCGGTTTTGATACCGGGCTTTACCTTAAATATATGCGAGTGTTGACTCTGCCTACCTATCATAACGGAAGAAAAAGCGAAAATCAACCAAAAAAGTGAGCAGAAACGCTTTTTTGGTAGTAGAAAGTCCGATATGAAAATACCAGTTCAAAAAACTACAGACCAAGTAGGAAAGGGTTTGATATAATTCTTGATTGGGTATATATTGAATATTAGATGCAGAGGGGAAGAATTGATTATCTGTTACATGGGAGGGTGTAAAGATATGAACAAAAGACAACAGAAAACGCAGATCTGTAATAGGCTGCAAAGATCCGGAAAAAGTTTTCTCTCTGTAATGCTAAGCCTCATCATGATTTTTTCAGGAATGTATACCGGCGTTCCGGAAATGATGGTGACGGCGTATGCAAATTCGACAGGAGGCGTTTATACAGAGTATATTCCAATCGGATATAAAGAGAATGGTAATTATGTAACTCCAGAAGAAACATATGAAAAACTGGTGACCTTCAATGGGATGCAATGGTATATCATTGAAGATAATTCCACATCCTTTAATTCTGGGACGGTAACGTTGTTGGCTGCGGGGTATATAGGGTTTTCGGTGTTTGGGAATACGACTGAGTATGCAGGTTCTACCGTAAAAGGATTTTTAACTGATTATTATAGTGATCATTTTTCAGGGGTGGATAGTGCAATTTTGAATCATGATGGCCTTGGAAAGCTTTATCTTTTAAGTACTGAAGAAGCAAAAACGATAGCAAATCAGTTTGCTGTAATGTGCTCTAATTATGATCCCAGTCTTCCTTACGAGGAAAGAGAAAAAACGGAAGGGTGGTGGCTTCGAACTCCGTCCGGGCAAACGGAAATGGTGGCTGTTGGTAACAATATGTCGGGCGTTATTTCAGAGAGTGGGGATTGGATCGGGAAAGAATTATGTGTCCGTCCGGCGCTTGAATTGAATTTGGAAGAGGTAACCTTTTTGCCGGAGACGATGACATTTGTATTGAATAGCCAGGTATCACACATACATTACTATTCTTACGCTGCAAATGATAATACCATCACAGCGACCTGTTTGAGGAATGGCTGTACGCTTCCCGATCAGAAGGCAACGCTGACCATCACTGCCAATGGCGGTACCTACGATGAAGCAACCGCCTTTGGAGCGACTGTTTCGGATTTAAACCATATCAAGGGAGATGCAGTAATAAAATATTATCATTGCAATGCGGATGGTACCAGGGGGACAGCGTTGGAACCTGTTACGACTGCCCCGACGGATGCAGGAAAATACTGGGCCGAGATCACAGTCGGAACAGCAACTGCCCATATCAGTTACACCATAGCCAAGGCGGATCCAAATGTAACCGCGCCCCGGGCGGAAGCAACTTATGGTCAAAAACTCTCCGATATTACCCTGTCCAATCCGGAGGGAAATATAGAAGGCAGTTGGACCTTTGTGGATCCCTTGAGTACCAGCGTAGGGGATGCGGGAGAGCATACCTTTAAAGCAAACTTTATACCGGCAAATACCAATTATAATGAATTGGCCAATGTGGATGTAACGATAACGGTGAATGAGGCAAATCAGAGCGTGACAGCACCGCAGGCGGAGGCGACCTATGGTCAAACGCTTGGTGATATCACGCTGGTCAATCCGCAGAATAACATAGAGGGCAACTGGACCTGGGTAGATTCTTCGACAAGCGTAGGTAATGTGGGAGAGCATAAATTCAAGGCAACCTTTACACCCGCAGATACAAATTACAGTGTAGTGAGTAATGTGGATATAACGGTAATTGTGAATCAGGCAGATCCGAATGTCACGGCACCCCAGATGGTGAGCCTCAAGCTTACGCAGATTGAAGGTTTCAATCCGCCAAAATCTTTTGTTGACAGTACAAATACGGAATGGACGCTCGCCAAGGCGGCTACGAATAGTACCGTAGGCATTCCTGATCCGAAAACCGTGCAGATTGTTGACTGCTGGAACCACAAATTTCCCCGTGAGGGTCTTAGTCAGGATGTGTATGTTTACGCTGTTGAG
>JAFZNL010000105.1 GCA_017550925.1 Lachnospiraceae bacterium
CTCTTCCCTTCATCCAATACAGGCAGAAGTTCCTGAGATGGTTGTTACTATAATCGTTTCCAAGATACTCTTTCATCATGTTTGTTGTGTTGTTCATGTTTTTTTCTCCTTTACAATTCAAATTTTTGTGGGTATGAAAAGTTTTCTAACAAAAAAGGACTGCGCTAAGGCAATCCCTTTTACATATATTATGTGATGAACCATCTTCAGTTTTTTGAAGATGCACAGATCATCTACTCAAAAATGATATTCGTCATAATACTACATCATATAAATATCTAGGCTTTTGTGGAATATCGTTACAATAATACCTTAAAAGTCTTTTTATATGTTGGTATGGTCATCAAAACTTATATTTTCAACCATAGCATTTTTAAAAATATCAGATAAAACATCTTTATTACTCGTCATAACATCCATCCTATCGTCTCAACCCTTCTCGAGGCTACGCCTTAGTGAGACAACCGTTTCCACATGGTTTGAGTTAATGGGAAGTATAACTTTACCTATGATTCATTGCCCGCTGTATTGGGGAACAAGTCGGCTCTGTTTTGGTTATTTCTCCCGCCATTCAGAAATATATCTGATAAGTATGTATAATTATTTATTTTTTTTATTCGTCTCTTCAATAATTTTATTTCTTTCTTGCCAGTATCTTTTTGCTAATTCGCAGTATTCATTTACATTCTGATTAATAGAAGTATAATCTACTTTGGCACCAAATTTTTTAATGTCTTTCAATAATTTTTTTATATCGGGGGAATTTTTCCCCCAAAAGAAGGTCTTCACACAATAGTCATCTATATCATCAAAAGTATCCAAAAAACAGATCAACGCTGGAATATCTTGTTCAATATAACTTTTATACTTTTTCTCTTGCTCCGCATTTCTCGTTTCTTTTGATATGTCTTTTTTCGGCCTTCCGCCTGCCGTATTCCAAGTTCCAAGGTTATTTTGAACAAATTCAGTTTTTTTATCCATTTCTTTTATCTCATAGTATTGAGATATCGCATACAGAAAGCGCGGAAAAATATCCCTATATCTCCTAAATCCCTTATTAGAATTCATCCCCCCATTCATAGCCATTAGAGAAAAATTACAGTTCGAATGCATAATCTCATCCGGATTTTCAATGAGTTTGCACGCACATTTATAAGCTTCTTGGTTATTGTTAAATGTGCTCTTGCACTTCATTCCAAAATCAGCATCTCCTGAAAGACGCAAAATGCCACCATATTGTTCTACCAAATCAGTATATTTGGTCAGATCTTCATATCCAGCCACCTCCAATTCACTTTTGGTTTTTAACGTCACAAAATATCCTTTGTTATCATTATCTAAATGGTCAAAATCAAATAATGCCCATGGTAAATCTGTATACATCATTTTATAAAAATTGAATGCATTTTCATCACGGTCTTTATCAAATCCCATATCATCCTCCAACTATCCTATCTTCTCAACCCTTCTCGAGGCTACGCCTTAGTGAGACGACCGTCTCCACATGCCCGGTCTGGCCGAAGTTATCAAATGCGCAGGCCTTTTGCAATTCGTAGCCGCCCTCTGTTAAAATCCGCACATCCCTGGCCAGGGTGGCTGGGTCGCAGCTGACATAGACCACCCGCTTCGGCGCAATGGAAAGGATCGTTTCCAGGAGCTTTGCATCGCATCCCTTGCGAGGCGGATCCACCACGATCACGTCTGCGCTGACGCCTTCGTTTTGATGTTTTTCCGGCAGGATCTCTTCGGACTTTCCTACATAAAACTCTGCGTTTTGGATATTATTCAGCGCTGCATTTCGCTTCGCATCTTCAATGGCCTCTTCCACGATCTCGACACCATAAACCTTTCCTGCTTTTTTTGCCAGAAACAGGGAAATGGTACCGATCCCGCAGTACAGGTCCCAAACGGTCTCACCGCCGGTAAGATTCGCATACGCCAGCGCCTTTTCATACATTCTTTTCGTCTGAGAGGGATTGACCTGATAAAAGGACATGGGACCGATGGCGAAACGGACATCCCCAATGGTATCCTCGATCACGTCGCTGCCCCAGAGCACGCGGTTTTGAAAGCCCAGGATACGGTTAGTCTTTTCCTTATTCGTATTGATGATAATGCTCCGGATACCCTTGACTGAACGCAAATGATCGATCAATGCCTGTTCTTCCGAAAACAGAGGACCATCGGTTTGATCTTTCCCTGCTACGCGTCTGCCGAAACCATCGCCATTCAGCACAAAGGTCACCATGATCTGTCCGGTATTCCTGCCTTCCCTGATCACGATATGCCGCACAAGGCCGCTGCCCTTTTCCTCATCATAGGGTTTGATATGATGGGTTTCAAAAAATACTCTGCAGGCGCCTATGATCTCATCAAAATGCGCCGGCTGCAGCAGGCAGGAATCGGTGTCTATGATCCGGTGGGAACGGCCTGCATAAAAGCCGATGGTGATGTCTCCGTCCTTATCGCACCCTACCGGAAACTGGGCTTTATTCCTGTAATGCAATCCCTTACCGTCGCAGGCAACAATAGGTTCCATAAGCTCTTTGATATTCGCGATGCCGCCGATCCGAAGCAATGCCTGCTCTACCTTATTTTGTTTCCATTCCAGTTGTTTCTCATAGGAAATATGCATCAGGCTGCAGCCACCGCAGACCTTCGCATGGGGGCAGGACGGCTCTGCCCGGTCAGGTGACGGTGTCATAAGCTCCATCAGTCTGCCGTAGGCATAGCTCTTTTTCACTTTCGTAATCCGGACAATGGCGCGGTCGCCCTTAGCCGCATCTTTAACAAAAACGACGAAGTCACCGATCCTGCCGATGCCTTCGCCGTCGTTTCCGTAATCTTCGATTGTCAGTTCGTAGTCGTGATTTTTTTCTATCATATTATTTTCCGATAGCCTGGTGGCCTTTCATTAATCTGTGGTTCTGAGTTTCTTTCTCTGGGCCGCTTCGGAATCAGACATATACTTCACGCCATCACCCAGTGAATCATAAACAACCTGAATCCGCTTATTGAGCATATCCATGGCATGCACCTCCAAGCTTGCCTTCTGGTCAGAACCCCACATCTCATGAGAAAGCGTCACATGCCGTTCAATCACGCAGGCACCGAGAACAACCGCCGCAATCGTCGGCTCAAGATTAGCTTCATGTCCGCTGTAACCTACAAGGCAATCAAACCTGTCTTTCAGGGTCTGGATCATGCGAAGGTTCAGATCTCCGACCGGTGCCGGATATGCGCTGTTGGTATGCATCAAAATGTAATTGCCATTCCCGTATTTTTCCAGGATCTCAACAGCATGGTCTATCTCTTCCATCTGTGTCATGCCTGTTGACATGATCACGGGAACCTTGCTCTCTGCCGCTGCCCGTACCATGGAATCACGGCCATTGGAGGCGCTGGCAATTTTGATATAGGGAATATCATACTGAAGCAAAAATTCAAGGGAAGGCAAATCCCAGGGAGATGCGCTCCAGGCCATGCCTTTGTCTTTGCAATAGGCATCGATGATGTCGTATTCGGGCTTCTCGAATTCTACTTTGTACTTGTATTCGAGGTAGGTCATATCGCCCCAGGGGGTGGATTTGGGCTGGTTTTTCTGTGCCTCGGGCACGGCC
>JAFZNL010000106.1 GCA_017550925.1 Lachnospiraceae bacterium
ATGCAAGAAGGATCGTGCAGCTACTGGTCGGACTGTACATGCTTATATATCTTGGACTGATCAGCCGGGAAAATATGCAGATTGAAGGCTTTTGGTATTATCTGTTTACCGGTGTGTTTGAAGCGGCAACGATACATTATGCTGTGGCAAAGATATTCGGCCCATTAATCTTCGGAAGAGGCTGGTGCGGCTATGCATGCTGGACCGCCATGGTACTGGATTTTCTGCCCTATAAAATTCCGAAAGAGCCGCGGAAAAAACTGGGATGGATCAGATATATTACGTTTACTGCTTCCCTCGTTTTTGTTGCAGCCTTATTCCTTGCTCACGTGGGAAATCTTGAGAGGATCATGTTCTGGGCATTCATAGTTGGGAATATCCTCTACTACGGTGTGGGCATTGCTTTGGCATATGCGTTGAAAGACAATCGGGCTTTTTGCAAATACATTTGTCCGATCACGGTATTCCTGAAACCGATGAGTTATTTCTCGATGATCCGCATTAAATGCGATAAGGAGAAATGCATATCCTGCGGGAAGTGCAAACGGGTATGCCCGATGAATGTGGATATGACGGAAAATTCGCGGAAGCGTGAAAACGGAACGGAATGCATCTTATGCATGGAGTGTACAAAGGCTTGTCCGAAAAATGCGTTATAGCGAGGGGGATTAAATGATCATTCACCCAATTCCACCAGTATACGATAAAGACTCAAGGATATTGATTTTGGAAAGTTTCCCCTCTGTAAAATCCAGGGAGGAAGGTTTTTTCTATGGCCATCCGCAGAATCGTTTCTGGAAAGTGGTCGCAAATGTTTTGGGGGAGGAAGTTCCCAAAACAATTAGTGAAAAGAAAGATTTTTTGCTTCGCAATCATATCGCTGTCTGGGATGTGATACAGTCCTGCGACATCGAAGGGTCATCGGACTCCAGCATCAGAAATGTTGTTGCAAATGATCTGAATGTGATATTGAACTCAGCGGATATAGAGGCCATTTTTGTCAACGGTAAGACGGCTCTAAAGTATTATAATAAATATACAGAACCGTCAGTTGGAAGACAGGCAATATGTCTTCCGTCAACCAGTCCGGCGAATGCGGCCTGGAATATGGAGAGATTGGTTGAAGCCTGGAAGGTGATTGTATCAATGAGAGGAGCAAATATGTTACAAACAGCAACAAGGAGGGAATGTTGATAACAGATCAGGACTTATAAAGCGTCCTGTCGACGGGCATATCCGGGGGTATATCCGTATTCCGGATGGGTATCGATATGATGATTTCAAAGTGAGGTGAACAATATGAACGTACAAGTGTTGACAGGTATTCTACTGCCCTTTCTGGGGACCAGCCTGGGGGCGGCGATGGTATTTGTGCTAAAGGACCAAATATCCGAAGGTATTCAGCGTATGCTTACCGGTTTTGCTGCGGGCGTTATGGTGGCGGCTTCTTTCTGGAGCCTTTTACAGCCGGCGCTGGACGGCGCAGAGAGCATGGGCAAGCTATCATTCATTCCTGCATCAGTGGGTTTCATGATCGGTATAGGATTCTTACTTTTGCTGGACAACGTAACACCGCACATGCATATGGATGAACAGTCTGAGGGTCCCAAAAGCAATCTGAAGCGCACGACCAAACTGATCCTTGTAGTGACGCTGCACAATATCCCGGAGTGCAAGAGAAGCCCTGATCGCCGGAACGCTGGATGCAATCGGTGAAGCAAACTGTGATCATCATGGCCATGAGCATGGTAAGGGTCACTCTTGCGGACATGGAGGTTGTCATCACTAAATGATAGTTTCTTTATTTCTTACATTTGCAAAAATAGGGCTTTTTACTTTTGGCGGCGGATATGCCATGATATCGCTGATAGAGAGCATCTGCGTAGAGCAGAAAAAATGGATAACGCATGAACAGATGATGAAGATCACAGTCATTGCCGAGTCCACGCCGGGACCAATAGCCATAAATTGCGCAACTTTCGTTGGATATAAACAAAAAGGTGTTGCCGGTGCTATTGCGGCGACACTTGGGGTGGTAACGCCTTCTTTTGTGATCATTTATCTTATCTCAAGATTTTTTGAGAATTTCCTAAAGATCCAGGGAATAGTCAGTGGTTTTAAAGGTATAAGGATTGCGGTTGGAATCCTTATTCTTGATGCAGCAATAGGCATGATAAAAAAGATGAAAAAGAAGACTGTGCCCTGCATAATCCTGGGAAGTTCTTTTGCGATAATGCTTCTTAACAACATCTTTAACCTTGGAATATCTTCCATCCTGCTTTTGCTGATAGCTGCAGTGACCGGTATGATCATATCCGGTATATCTGATATGCATTCCTTGAATGGGGGTGCAGATCAATGATATATCTGGACTTGTTCATTGGATTTTTGAGGGTTGGATTGTTTTCATTTGGCGGTGCCTATGCTGCTATCCCACTTATAAGAGATGTAGTTCTGCATTATGGCTGGATGGACGAAGAAGCTCTGGTGAATATGATCGCGATCAGTGAAAGTACTCCGGGACCGATAATGGTAAACCTTGCGACATATGTTGGATGTAGCAAAGCAGGAGTACCTGGCGGACTTTTAGCGACACTGGCTGTGGTTTTTCCGGCATTTCTTTTTATCATACTGCTGGTAACACTGTTCAATAGATTAGCAGGACAAAAGAAAAAGTGGATGAAAGCAGCATTTAATGGGATTAAGCCTTGCATAACCGGCATTATTCTGGCTATGGGAGTCAGTATGATCGGTAAAAACTGCATGACTCCGGTTCTAAGTGAGAAAGATATTCTTCCGACAGTACTGACAATAGTACTTGCAACGGTATATTTTGGATTCAGGATGATATACAAAAAGAAAATGTCACCGATTGTCCTCATACTGATGGCTGCATTCACCGGTATAGTAGCTTATGGTATTTAGATACCTTTGAAGATTATTGTTATATGTAGAAAGACAATTCGAAGTTATCGAAACTATTTTCCTAAACCGGCAGCTCGACAAACTAAGGTTTGTCGAGTAGAAATACATTTGTAAAAATACGAGGGGGTAATTGAAATGAAGATCGGAATAGTTTGTGCGGGAGACCGTGAAGTTGAGCCGTTTTTGCACATATTAAAAGAAGAGCAGGTTGTCATGAAAGCAATGCTCAAATTCCATATCGGGAAGATCAACGATCATGAGATCGTAACACTCTTTTGCGGAGCGTGTAAAGTAAACGCTGCCATTGCCACACAGATTATGATTGATACATTTAAAGTGGATATGGTGATAAATGCCGGTGTGGCCGGAGGGATCGATCCCGGAATAAAGATATTTGACACGGTCGTATCGACAGAAGTAGCGTATCATGATGTAGCAGAGGAAGTACTGACTCACTTTCATCCGTGGATGGATTCAGAGTGGTTTTTTGCAGATGATGATCTGCTGAAAACTTCGAAAACTGCGCTTAAAGATATGCGAACAGACGGACAGATATACTGGGGCAGAATGGTCACAGGAGAGGCGTTTATTGAAGATGACGGACGTCAGGAGATCATCGATCGATATGATCCGATGTCAGTAGATATGGAGACAGGTAGCATTGCACATGTCTGCTATGTGAATGAGATCCCGTTCATAGCGATCAGGAGCATTACTGACACAGCTGATCACAGTGGTGAAGAATTCTTTGAAAAAAACTGTGTAAAAGCGGCTGAGATAGCCCGCGATGTTACTGTGAAGTTTATAGAAACTTTGCAGAAATGATCTCGTGAATCATTGATTTATGATAGAATACTACGTGATCGTGTGAGAAAAGAGTATGCCGGAAGTATGAAAAATGTCGGCAAAACAAGAGAAAGTGAGTGTTTTTATGAGTCAAATTAAAGTGCTTTTTGTGTGCCATGGCAACAGCGTTCACGAGATGCGTAGAATGTAGTTTTTAAGGGTGTTTGAAGGCAATGTGATTTTACTTTTACTCATTGTTTACCTATCAGAATAGAATATGTATACTTTTTAACGGGTTTTAATAAAACGTACTAAAGGCGGTGATGACAATGGCGTCGAGCAAAGAATACCTTGATTTTATTTTAGAACAGCTCTCGGGGCTGGACGAGATTACCTATAAGGCGATGATGGGAGAATACATAATCTATTATCGTGGCAAAATTGTCGGTGGAATCTATGATGATCGGTTCCTTGTCAAGCCGATACAGTCAGCAAAAGCTTTAATGCCGGAGGCGAACATGGAACTTCCGTATGAGGGGGCAAAAGAAATGCTACTGGTAGATGATATCGATAACAGGGAGTTCCTTAGTACATTGCTTGAGGCTATGTATGATGAACTACCGGCACCGAAGAAAAAGAAATAACTTACAGAATAGTGTACAAATAATATGTTGGGAGCTAAAACTAATTTTACGGAACCTAATAATAGAATTATGATTAGCTAATTTGAATAC
>JAFZNL010000107.1 GCA_017550925.1 Lachnospiraceae bacterium
ACTGGGCAGTGATATCTGCGTTGAGGGTTCCGCCGTTTTTCTTGATCCGGGAATAACCCGCTCCGGCTTGTTTCTCCGTCAGGGAATAGGCGGTTGAGAACATCCTCTTTTTTGCCCTCTGCGCAATGTTGCCTTTTTTCTCATCAAAACGATCCGCCGTAAATCCCGCAAGATAACGCAGATCGAAGGGCACTGCCTCATTCGTGTGGAAGGGCTCGAGGGAATCCATTAACTTGTCATCAATCTTACCGCTGGCATCCACCGGCAGCGCATCGAAAGACATGTCAACATCCCTGACCACATCGTATTCGCTGTGTTCATGCACCATGTAGTCACCTTCCCTGTGGGAAGAAGATTTTGTCCCGAGGTAACGCATCTGGCCGGATACCCTTCCTGAAAATACCCAGAATGGCACATAAACGCCGGTCAGATTGTTCAGCTTCTCATCGGCAAAAAAGTAGTTCGGTAACAGTACCCTGGGTTTGCAAAATTTTCTCATCACTTCCGGCAGTTTTTGTTTATCAAACTGAAAAGGGATTATAGCATTCGGACGAAGCGCCCCGGACGCCTTATCCGTCAGTACCACATTATTCCCGCAGTAAGGACAGGTCAGTGCCATCTGCTCAGGCGGCGCGATCAGCTCTGCCGCACAGGACTCACAGTTATATACCGGCAGCGCCTGCGCATTAATATCGGTTGCCTGATCGTTCAGCGTTGCAAAATCAAAACCCTCTGTGATCTCCTTCGGCTTACTGGCCTTTTGCTTTTCGATATCCATTTCCGTTCCGCAGTATTCGCAGACCAGGAGTTTTTTCTCCGGATCAAAATGCATGATACCGTCGCAATTCGGACATTTCTGTTCTACTACACTTGCCATATATGTTTCCTTTCGTATGTCAGCAGACAGGTTTTCGGTCGTTCAGCCGGCATATTTCTTTATAAAATCTTCGCAATCTCACCGGCCAGCCTCGTATACATATCCATCAGCTGCGTGTGGTGTTCTTCCACAAATGCTGCATTTCCTCTCGCTGAACCGCGCTCTAATTTCCTTGCCAGTTCAGATATTTCCATGGCGCCGATGGTCTTGGACGTGCTCTTAAGAGCATGCACTTTTGTCTTGTAACCATCCAGGTCACCCGCTGCAAACAAACCCTCTAACTCTGTCTTTTTATCCGGCATCTCTGCGGCAAAATCGCCCAACAGCTCAAAATAGAAATCCTGATCAGATGCGCAATATCTCATACCATCTTCCATGGAAATTCCAATATCAGCAAGCGCCTCCGTTTTATTCTTCGGTTCCGTTTTCCTTCCGGCGTCCGTCGCATCCGGATTCTCTGCATCTTTCGCCGCTATTATATCGGCTGTGTTTTCCGTATTAGCCGTACCGTTTCCGGCATTCACTGCATTTTCGGTTTTCGTTTCCTTCTCCGGATTTCCCGCCTCGCTCTTTCCTTCCACGATCAGGTTTGCCGGCAGGAACCTGCGCAGCTTATCCTCGAGTTTTTTCATCTCGATGGGTTTTGACAGATAATCATCAAAGCCTGCCTGCAGATAAGTCTCCCTGGCACCCACTACGGCGTTTGCCGTCAACGCCACCATGGGCGGCAGGGCAATCTTTTCTTCTTTCAGTTTCTGCAGGGTCTCAATACCATCCATCTTCGGCATCATGTGATCCAGGAAGATCAGGTCATATTTCTTTGCTTTGATCTTTTCAATGCCCTCTTCTCCGGACATGGCGATATCCGGCTTGATCCCATACAGCCCCATGAGATTCCGGGCAACCTTGGTATTCATTTCATTATCATCCACCACAAGGACTTTCGCCTGAGCAGCCGTGAAATTCGTTCCCTCTTCCGCGCGGCGGTCCATCTGCTCCAGACGTTTCTGATAATCACCGATGGGTTCGGAATCCACAATCCCCTGCATAATATAAAAGGAGAATGTCGACCCCTCACCATAAACACTTTCCACCTCTAACTTACTGTCCAGCATTCCCAAAAGCTTGGTAACGATGGACATGCCAAGGCCTGTTCCCTCGATGTTACGGTTTCTCTTTTCCTCGATCCTTTCAAAGGATGCGAAGAGTTTATCCATATCCTCTTCTTTGATGCCGATGCCCGTGTCTTTGACTTTGACATTCAATGCCACATTGTCATCATCTCTTCCGTAATCTTCCAGAATCAGCGTTACGCTACCTTCCCGCGTATACTTCACCGCATTGGTAAGCAGGTTCATGATGATCTGGGACAGACGCACATCATCACCAAACATGACAGAGGGCAGTTTTGGATCCACCTGTACAATGAAATCCAGATTCTTTTCCTTCGCCCGCTCAGAAATGGAATGCACCAGATCGTTCACCAGGGCCGAAGTCTCATATTTGACAGGGATGATCTCCATCTTCCCATCTTCGATCTTGGAAAAGTCCAGGATACTGTTGATCAGGGATAAAAGCGTTCTGCCGGCAGACTGGATATTGGCTGAATAATCCAGGATCTCACTATCCTTCGAAGTCCGCAGGATCATTTCATTCATACCCAGCACCGCATTAATAGGCGTCCTGATCTCGTGGGACATCTGTGCCAGAAAACTGCTCTTTGCCTTACCGGCTGCAATGGCCTCATCCGCTGCCTGCTGCATTTTCAGTGTTGCCTCATCCTGCCATCGGATCAGATCCGTCAGCAGCTTGTACACCAGTATGATACAGATCAAAAATGCAGCAAAACTGATCACGCCATAAACCACAACCCTGCCGTAGATCTCCCAGATATCCGCAGCCACAAAGATGGTAAAATCGGAAAGATTATTCCGGGTAGCCAAAACGATCCTAAGGCTCCCGTCGTAATCCTTGATCAGGTGCGTGCTTCTGCTGTCAATCTTCGCCTCCCCATAAGGAAGGGAAGAGATATTGGTGGCGCCATCCACAGACATCTGATAACTGCCGTAAGGATGATTGATGATATCACCGCTGATATCAGCCAGGAAAGCATACCCGTCATCCGAATAACTGCCGCCTAAGATCTCCACCAGTTTATCCATGAAAAAGTCAATGCCGAAGATACCCATAAACTCTCCGGTCCTGGCATCATAAACCTTCCGTGACATGGTCACGCAATAACTACCGGTCTGATCATCATAATAAGGCGATGAAATACTCCAGCCGGTTTCGGAATTCATGGTATCCACATACCAGGGCCGCTCCTCTACCTTCCAGCCCGGCTCCGGTTTCCAGCCACTATTCATATAAACGCTGGGATCCCTGTCCTTGCATGCCATGTAGGTTGCCGAAATCTCCGGATACTGCAGGGTGATGTCATTTAAGTACTGTACCGTGCCTTCATAGTCATCCATCATTTCCGGATTGGTGGAAAAAATGCTCACAAACATATCCAGAATACTCTTCTGGGTCTGGATCCATTCAGAGAATTCATATTCATATTCTTCCGCGCGGCTGCGCATCAGATTATTGCCCCAGCGGTAGGTCGCGGAAATATTGGCATAAAGACTGATCAGCATAACAAAGATCAAAAATGCAATGATCACGCCGCGATAGCGCCGGCTCTTTTTGCCGGTCAACGTACTTCTGCCACTCTGCTTTTTCTCATTTTTGACAATGTTGGAATAGGAAATGATCTGACCGATCATCTCAGACAGACGCTGCCCGGATTCATGAATCCCCGCAAACTGCGCCTCATAATCATCCGCATGCTCTATACTTTCGCGGGAAGACCTCTCTAAGATCCTCTCCAGCGGTTCCTGCAGCTGCGCTGTGATGGAGTCCAAAAACTCCTCTTTTGTCGCCAAAGCCTGCTGGGCTTCTTTTCCGTTTTTGATAGCGCGCAGATACAATAGGATAATGATCACAAACAGCGCCAGGGATAACAGCGTGGTAGCGATCAGCTGGATATAGGAATCACGGTACAGTTCCCAGTCACTTTCCGAAACCAGCAGATACCAGTCACTGCCGGAATGAGTAGCGAATAGATTTTCATATAAAAAATCCGCCTTCAGCCTGCCGGTCACAACGCCGTCCTTGCTTTTAGCAAGGGCATATATACCTGCATACTCCGGCATGACCTCGATCAGATTTTTACCGATCTGCGTTTCATCATTGCAGCCGGCAATAATGCCTTCACCGGTTACAATGATAGCCTTGCCGTTGCCTTTTGCATACATCTCTTCGATGTGGGCCTGGATGGTCTCCATGGTATAATCCACGGCGATAACGGAATCCCGGTCTCCCAACATCACAGAAACCGTATAACAGATCTGTCCCGTCATGGCATCCTGGTAAGGCGGAGAAACATACGGCTTTCCGTCATTGCGGATGGCGCCGGTATACCAGATACGCTCCGTTGCCACATAATCATCCGGAGCGTCAAAATCCGGGATAAAGGAATAATCCGATCCTGCAATGTACACGTTAAAAGCACCGGTGTCCTCCATCAGGACCTCGGCTTTTTTTGCATACACAAAACCACGGAGCTGCTCTTTATCCGATAAAAACTCCCTGCTCCTTGCAGCAAGTTCCATCGTCAGGCTTTCCGCGTGATGAATGGTGGTCTCCAACTGTCCGCTGATGGCGGAAAGCTGATAGGTTCCCAGGTCAAGCAGCTGCTGTCTGTTTTGTCTGAATACCATCCAGGTATCCATGAATGTTACCGCAAACAGGAGTGACGCCACCAAAACGATCACTCCCGCATTACGTTTGCTCTTCATCTTACCCATAAAAATCCCAACCTAAAGTGCTTTCGTTTGCTATTTTTCCTGACCATTCATTATACTACAAGATATCTGCCATGACAACCGACCGCCGTTTACGGAATACGGTCTGGCGTTTGCAGAAAGCAGCAGCGACCATTCATGCTAAGAAATGATCAGTGCTGTGCCCTTACTCAAGTATGCCCCCGATCTTCTTGATCAGGATTTCATACTCATCAAGAAATTGCTTATGATTATTCCGGATGTATTCCTCATCGTTTCCCGAAGCTGCCTGTTCCATCGCATAAGCGGTCTCACCAAATTTTTTTGCTCCAATCGTCCTGGAAAGACTCTTTAAGGCATGTGCGGATACGCCGTAATCGTGGATATTCTTTTCATCGAGAAATCTTTGGAAATCTTTTTTCTTCTGATCAAAACTGCCTACATAGTCCCCAAGGATCTCCAGATAAAAATCCTGATCACTCGCGCTGTGTATCAATCCCGCCTCTGTATCGATTCCAATGCTTTTCAGCTGTGCCAGTTTTTCTTCTATGGTTTTCATACTGTTATCCCGGTTTTCTCCGCCTGCGTTTTCCTGTCCCTGATTGTTTGCATTCCTCTGATCTGCATCCTTTTGAATCTCACCCTCTTGTAGATCAGGGATGAATTCCATCATATCCGCATCGCCACTGCCTGGGTTAAATTCCATCACATCGTCGTCCTTATTTTGCGGACTGGTCTCCATTATCGCTTTATCCGATGCCTGAGATTTTTCCCCACCGGAAACCTGACTTCCGGACTCTCCGCCACTGTCCGGCACTTCCTTCAGCAATTCCTGGGGCAGATAAATCCTGAGTTTTTCTTCCAAAATGCTGATATCGATAGGCTTTGGAATATAATCATCAAAACCTTTTTCCAGATACATTTCCTTCGCCCCGACAATGGCGTTCGCCGTCATGATCAAAACGATAGTATCCTCCGGCAGCAGTTTTTCCTTGCGCAGGATATCAAAGGTCTCGATCCCGTCCATCTCCGGCATCATGTGATCCAGACAAATGATATGATACTGCTTCTCTTTAACACGCTCGATACACTCTGCGCCGGACATGGCCATATCCGGCACAATGCCATAAAGCTTCAGAAGATTTTTTGCCACCTTGTGGTTCATGGCATTGTCGACCACGATCAGCACCTTCGCATCCGGTGCCCTAAAGGACAGGGTCCTGGTTTCCTTGTCGGCGCTTTCAGCGGCACGCTTTCGGTAATCGCCGATGGGCTCGGCATTCGCGATTCTTTGCTCAATACTGAAAGAAAAAACAGAGCCCTTTCCGTACTCGCTCTCCACCTCGATCTGACTGCCCATCATGCGAAGAAGTTTGTCAACGATAGCCATGCCAAGGCCGGTTCCTTCGATATTGCGGTTTTTCTCCTCATCGATCCGCTTAAAGGAAGCGAAGAGATTATCCATATCCTCCTTCCGGATGCCGATGCCGGTATCCTTGACACTAACACGGAATTTCACACTGTCTGCGGTCCTGGACTCTTCTTTGAAGGTCAGATATACCGTTCCCTTCTTCGTATATTTCACAGCATTGGTAAGCAGGTTCATGATCACCTGGGTCAGACGTACATCATCGCCGATCAGCTCAAGCGGGAGTTTTTCATCCACCTCTACTTCAAAATACAGACCATTGGACCTGGCACGGTCCGATACAGAATTGATCAGGTTGTTCACCAGACCGGCGGTATTGTAGGTGACGCTCAAAATCTCCATCTTGCCGTCTTCGATCTTGGAAAAGTCCAAAATACTGTTGATCAGTGCCAAAAGCGTCTTGCCGGCGGCACTGATGTTGGCGGAGTATTCGCGGATATCTTCATTTTTGGTTTCACGGGTGATCATTTCATTCATGCCGAGAATGGCATTGATGGGAGTGCGGATCTCATGGGACATCTGGGCAAGAAAAACGGATTTCGCACGGTTAGCGCTGTCGGCCACGGTGCGCTCTTCTCCCAGCTGCTCGATAAGCAGCGCATCCGGACTTTCCACGGTATAAAAGAGAGCCACATTGATCAGCGTCAGCCCCAGATTTGTGATCAGCAGCTCCGGGAAAATCCCCTGCATGACTGCCACGATCAAAATTCCCATCATGGATACGGCGATGGCCCGGCGGGACTTACTTTCCATATATTTCCAGCGACGGATCAGCGTATAGACACCCAGGAAGAAATATACATACCCGGAAACAAAAGCCACCGTGGCATAGGGGCCCCATGAATAATTGCCATAGGGAGATTCTACATAATCAAACCGCAGGAAGGTGGCTGCCAGGATCGCGATCGCCAGCGGAATAAGATGATAGTATTTGATCTTCAGGTCACCGTAGGCGAGATTGCGGATATACATATAAATAAAATACAAAGCCGCAGCCATACTGGCCATATAGATGATATGGAAAAAATGATTCAGTGAAAGCGGAATCTCATGAACGTGATTGATGGTATAAACCGTGATCATGTCAAACAGAACGTTGACAATGGAGACATTCAAAAGCGCAGAAAACAGCTTGTGAGCCGTATTATGTGCCCGCTTGACGGAAAAGTATGTCCATGCAGTAAAAAGCAGGATGCCCATGCATCCGATCTGACCTTTAACAGATAATACATACGAAAACATACTCGCAGTCCCCCTGCTGTCTTGATGCTCTCAAATCCCCGTTGCTTTATTATACATACTTTGACGGAATTTGTACAGAATAAGGACTGGAAAACAATTTGGTTCAAAGCTTCCTTCTTTACTCGAATCACTTAAGGACTAATCCTTGCGCCTTCATAGAATGCTCCGTTTATGCACAAATATCAATAAGCAGAAAATTATTTTTCCGTTTATAATGGATATATAATGGATATTTTATCACACCTTTTTGCAATTATGGATATTTTACGGTTGCGATCAATCCATTTCCATGCTACACTTTAAACAAAAGGAAAGGAGCCTGCTTATGCTACTGGAAGAAATGAAACTGCGGAAACAGCAATATGGCTATTCCAACCATACAATCGCAGAAATGAGCGGTGTCCCGGTAAGCACGGTGCAAAAAGTCTTCGGTGGTTTTACAAAGCCGCGTCAAAGCACGCTTGAAAAACTGACTACCGCATTTTCCAAACTGGATGCATCCGGTAAATCAGCCGGCTTACATAATCTCCGGGAGACCTCCGGGTATGTCGCAGGTACCTCAGCCAGGAGTTTTTCAGAAACAGATGGGCAAAAGAGAACTTCCCTCGATTGCTTCCCGGGTAAAAAGCAGGGAGAATTTACACTAGATGATTACTATGCACTACCTGACGACATTCGGACAGAGCTGATCGATGGCGCATTCTACGATATCCTATCTGCGCCAAACTGGATCCATCAGACGATCCTTCTTTCTCTGGCAACCATGTTCAAAACCAAAATCAAGGAAAGAAAGGGACCCTGCAAGGTTTTTGTGGCCCCATGTGACGTGCAGATCTGCAAAGATGACAAGAATATGGTAGAACCTGATCTTTTTATTGTCTGCGATATGCGAGATCAAAAAGACATCCGCCTGATCTACGGAGCTCCGGATTTTACCCTGGAGATCCTGTCACCATCCACCCGCTCCCACGATATGGTCCGCAAACTCAACAAGTATATGGATGCAGGCGTTCGTGAATATTGGATCGTGGATCCGGAAAAGAAACAGGTTTATACTTACGATTTTGAAAACAATATTGATTACAATACCTATTCCTTCCAAGATACGATTCCGGTTGCCATCTATCACGGTGAAATACAGATTGAATTTTCCGAGATACTGGAAGAATTGATCGAAATATACGGAGAGAACTTTTAGAGTACAGGGATTAAAAAAGGCGCCGGCAATTTCCAGCCGGCACCTTTTTTATTATCTTACATTTACAAATCTCTTATGCCAGGAATTCCTTTACCTGCTCATAAACGCCGTCACCATCCAGTTTGTACTTCTTGGTCAGTGCTGCTGCCGGGCCGGACTCGCCGAAGGTATCATGCATACCGATGCGGAGAACCGGAGTCGGAAGTTTTTCGGAAAGGGTCTCGCAAACTGCGCCGCCCAGACCGCCGATGATGGAATGCTCTTCCACGGTAACAACCTTGCCGGTCTTCTTTGCGGATGCGATCACAAGTTCCTCATCCAGCGGTTTGATGGTATGGATATTGATCACTTCAGCGCTGACGCCATCTGCTGCCAGTTTTTCAGCTGCCTGCAGTGCGGAATCTACACAGATACCGGTTGCGATGATAGTAACATCGGTTCCTTCGCGAAGGGTTACGCCCTTGCCGATCTCGAACTTGTAATCTGGTCTGTCGTTGATCACGGGAACTGCTGCACGGCCGAATCGCAGGTAAACAGGACCTACATACTCGATGGCTGCTCTGACAGCTGCCTTTGCTTCCACATCATCGGAAGGAACGATCACTGTCATGCCCGGGATCGTACGCATCAGCGCAATGTCCTCATTACACTGGTGGCTCGCACCGTCCTCACCTACTGTGATACCGGCATGGGTTGCGCCGATCTTGACATTCAGGTGGGGATAACCGATGGAGTTACGAACCTGCTCGAAGTTTCTTCCTGCTGCGAACATCGCAAAGGAAGATACGAAGGGGATCTTGCCGCAGGTGGAAAGGCCTGCTGCGATACCCGTCATGTTACATTCAGCAATTCCACAGTCGATATGTCTGTCGGGAAATGCCTTCTGAAAAATACCTGTCTTAGTAGCGCCTGCTAAGTCAGCATCCAGCACTACAAGGTTGGGAAAATCTTTTCCGCATTCAGCTAAAGCGTTACCGTAGCTTTCTCTGGTTGCGATCTTTTTTACATCTGCCATGGTGTTTCTCCTTCATATTTCGATTTATTATTCTTCAACAAGGGATGCGCCGATCTTGTCAAGGTCAGCCATTGCGATGGCGAACTCTTCGTCGTTCGGTGCCTTGCCATGCCATCCTGCCTGGTTCTCCATGAAGGAAACGCCCTTGCCTTTGGTGGTCTTCATAATGATGGCCGTGGGTTTGCCCTTGGTCTGGCGTGCTGTCTGCATCGCGTTGCGGATCTGGTCAAAGTCATGTCCGTCGATCTCAACAACTTCAAAATTGAAGGCTTTGAATTTATCAGCGATGGGATATACAGAGCAGACATCCTCAACCTTACCGTCGATCTGCAGACCGTTGTTGTCTACGATCACAACCAGGTTATCGATACCCTTAGCGCCTGCAAACATGGATGCTTCCCAAACCTGGCCTTCCTGGATCTCGCCGTCGCCAAGCAGAGTATAAACGCGATAATCTGCATTATCCAGTTTTCCTGCAAGTGCCATGCCGACTGCTGCGGAAATGCCCTGTCCCAGGGAACCTGAGCTCATGTCAACGCCGGGAGTTTCCTGCATGCAGGGATGTCCCTGAAGGTAGGAACCGAGGTGACGCAGGGTCTTTAAATCCTCAACCGGGAAGTAGCCTCTGTTTGCCAATGCGGAATACAGACCCGGTGCGGTATGTCCTTTGGAAAGAACGAACCGGTCACGGTTCGCTTTCTTCGGATCCTTCGGGTCAATATTCATTTCTTCAAAATACAAAAAGGTGAACATATCAGCTGCAGAAAGGGATCCGCCGGGATGTCCGGCTTTTGCCGCATGAACACCTTCGATGATGCCCTTGCGGACTTCATTTGCTTTGATCTTCAATGCTGTGTTTGTCATAACGATTCTCCTGAATTACTTTGTTGATAGTTTCCTGCTGAAACTTATTGATAATAAATTGATCAAGGGTCTGAGATAATCTTTCGGTTGATCCCAGACCCCTAATGACATAATCTTATGCGAACGGATTCTCGTTCGGATATCTGTCGCCCTTAGCACGGTTGAAGCCGATCTCGCTTACATCTACGCCGATATACTTGAATACTTCGTACAGCTCTTTGCCGAAGTGTCTGAATGCAACAGCGCCGTGATGCGGGAAGTTCTTCTCGATGAGCCAATAGCGATAGAAACGTCCCATCTCAGGGA
>JAFZNL010000108.1 GCA_017550925.1 Lachnospiraceae bacterium
CAGCTTCTGCTACCGAAAGCTCATCAGCTTCCAATACAAATACCGGCAACGGTAACGATGCTGCCGGGACAAACACGGCATCAGCCAGTGAGAGCGTGACAGGGACGAACGCAAATACGACGACGGAAAATACCGGCACAGGCGATACAAATACCACAAATGCCGGAAATACGACAAATACAGGAACGTCCGATACGGGAGCGGCAACGGATACAGGGGCAGGCACACAGTCAGGTACACAGTCGGGGACACAGACAGATGGCGGCGCTGTAGTAAATGATGACGGAATTTTCGAGTTTAGCGTGATTGACTGAATTGGCAAGCGGTAGTTTGACCGTGGTAGTCAAATTTTGCCTGAATACCGTTCTTATATACGAAAATATGAAATTATAGAAAAAATAGGTTGATTATTTGAAAAAATAATCGTATTATGAGATGTGTGGGTTTAAAAAAGAGTGGGTTCATAGGAGGATAATGTCTTGCTTGAGATTAAATCTAATAATTCCGATCTGGCCGCACGGATCATTGTTGTCGGTGTCGGCGGAGCAGGAAATAATGCAGTAAATCGTATGATCGACGAGCAGGTTATGGGTGTTGAATTTGTCGGAGTCAACACAGACTCGCAGGCGTTGCAGCTGTGCAAGGCACCGAAGCACCTGCAGATCGGGGAAAAGCTTACAAAAGGACTTGGCGCAGGCGGTAGGCCTGAGATGGGAGAGAAAGCCGCTGAGGAAAGCCTTGAAGAGATCTCAGCGATGCTCAAAGGCGCAGATATGGTATTTGTTACCTGCGGCATGGGCGGCGGTACAGGTACCGGTGCAGCACCGATCGTAGCAAAGATCGCAAAGGATGCCGGCATTTTGACCGTTGCAGTTGTTACCAAACCTTTCAAATTTGAAGCAAAAACCCGTATGAATAATGCACTCAAAGGCATTGAGAACCTGCGGGAGAATGTGGATTCACTGATCGTGATCCCAAATGATAAATTGCTTGATATCGTTGACAGGCGCACACCGCTTCCGGATGCGCTCAAGAAGGCAGACGAAGTACTGCAGCAGTGCGTACAGGGTATCACAGACCTGATCAACATTCCTGCAGATATCAACCTCGACTTTGCAGATGTACAGACGGCTATGAGAGACCATGGCGTAGCACATGTGGGTATCGGTACCGGCAGTGGCGATGAAAAAGCTATGGATGCAGTGAAGATGGCGGTTGATTCTCCGCTTCTCGAGACCACGATTTCCGGTGCGACAGATATTATCCTGAGTATCAGGGGCGAGATCTCGCTGTTTGATACTTACGATGCGGCTAACTATATTCAGGATCTGGTAGGCGAAGATATCTCTGTTTATTACGGTATGTTATACGACGAAGAGATGAAAGATATGTGTATGATCAGCGTCGTAGCAACCGGTATTGATGAATCTAAGAAAGACATCGGAAGAAGTGTATCTGAAAGGATCAAGGCAGGTAATCTGACCTTGAAGGGGGCACCTGCAGCAGCTCCGAAGCCCATCAGTCCTTCTGTAATCGGACAGACTTCTCAGCTTCCGAAGGTAGGCAAGACAGGAAACGTGGGAACTGGCGCGATCCCGGCAGCAGCGATCCGCAATATTCCGAGCAGTCAGTCCGCAGCGCCGAAACGTGAGTTTAAGAGCAATGTGGATTCCGGATCCCTCAAGATCCCTGATTTTTTACAGAGACCCGGTAAGGATTGAGAGTTTCACAAGGCCGACGACGGATGAAAGAAAATGAAGGGATCAGCCATAATCCTTTATGGATGAATCAATGAAAATACAGACCGGATGAGAAAGCACAAGCTTTTTCCTTCGGTCTTTTTCAGTATCAGGTAAGTGTAATGGAAACAGGTTACAAAACATCTGCTGAAACGAATATCGAAACGGATGTATAGACAGATGCAGGGAAAAATACGGATCGGCCGCTGGTTTCCGTGGTTATGCCGGTGTATAACGCATCAAAAACCCTGGCGCAGGCTGTGGAATCTGTTTATGCGCAGCAGGTACCGGTGGAGATGTATCTGATCGACGACGGATCGACAGATGATCCGAAAGGGGTCCTTGCACCGTATCTGGATCTGCCGGATTTTCACTTTTTGCAAAATGAAACCAATATGGGCGTAGCCAAAACCCGCATGCGGGGCGTGGAAGAGGCGAAAACCAAGTATATCGCTTTTTTGGATGCAGACGATTGGTGGGAAGAGGGGAAACTGCAAGAGCAGCTTGCTGCTATGGAAGAAAGCGGGGCGACGCTGTCATCGACGGGAAGGGAACTGATGAGGCCGGACGGGAGCAGCATGGGAAGGACCATCGCGATCCCGGAAAAGATCGATGAAAAGACGATCCTTCGATCCAATTATCTGAACTGCTCAGGCGTCATGGTAACGCGCTCGGCAATGCTGGCTTTTCCCATGCAGTATGATGACAGCCATGAGGATTATATTTCCTGGATCAATATGATCAAAGCGTATGGTCCCGCGCTGGGGATCAACAAACCCTATCTGAAATACAGACTGAGTGATAAATCAAAATCCGGCAGCAAACTCCATTCTGCGGCCATGAACTATAAGGTATACCGGTATTGCGGATATGGGGTTCTGAAATCTCTTCTTTTGAATCTTTCCTATATGTGGAATGGCGTGCGGAAGTATTATTTCAAATAACAGGCGGTTAGGTGATGGTACAACTGAAGTTCTTTCTTCGCCAGATGGCAAAACTTTTCATACAAAACATCATATTGCCGATCGTATATTTCTTCGCTGCATCAAAGGAGGTGGACGGATCCCTTGTAGTCTTTGCGGACGCCCATCATGACAGTCTGCCGGACAGCATGACGGATCTGTATGAGTATTTAAAAGAGGTGGAAAACAGCGGCGATGGGAGAAAAAGTGTTCGCGTAGTGACATTTTTCCGTGATTTCGGAAAACTGTCCTCAGGTCAGCAGCTTAAGACTTCTATACAGTTCATGAAACTTTATGCAACCGCTGGATGCATTGTTCTTTGTGAC
>JAFZNL010000109.1 GCA_017550925.1 Lachnospiraceae bacterium
ATTCCTATTTTTCCATGATAAACTATACAATTAATCTTGCTCTTGTATGGGGTGTTGGGAAACAGATCCGGGAAGATGAGAACAACGAGTGGGAAAAGAGTGCCATGTCCTTGCACTTCCAGATGGTGGTTCAGGCCATGTTCTCCGTGATCATCTTAGGTGGTTGTGTCGGCGGCTATCTGCTGGCAAAATGGATGCGGGAAAATCTGTCGGCAGGATTCGCATCCGGACAGGAAGGCAGTTACAATAATGTCATTTATGTCGTTTTGTTCGTGGTCTCCATTTTTATGTCAGTCATTGTTTTTGCAATGATGATGGCGGTGGCCTATATCCAAAATGTACATCATCGCCGTATGGATGCTCTGGCAAAGCAGGATATTGGAAGTGTCGGTACAAATACCGATGTGGACGAGAGCGCCGATTTAGAAAAGGCGGAAGCGAAAACAGAAGGAAGCGAAAAAGAGGAACAGCGGCAGAGTGATTCCGTATTTGAAACAGCGGATCTTCTCAGTGGAAATTCAGATGATAAAAAACGTCTCGGATTCAAATTCGGACACCGCGGTGAAAATGTTGCGGAAGAAAAACGAGGCATGTTCAACTTTATATTCCCGCTGCTTTCTACTTTTGTGCTGATGCTTTTCCTGATGATCTATACATCCAGGATCCTGTATTCCATCTCGGTAACGAATCTCTATGAAGTAGGTCTGGATAAAGGAATGAGCGTTTCTGCGAACCTGAAGAGTTACCTTGAAAAAACGGAAACAACTCTCTGGGTAGCAGCTGACACTGTCTACCATATGATGAGCGCCGGGGATTCCAATGAAAGGATCGGTGATTATATCACAGCTGAAACCGATATCCAGGCAAAGGAAAATGATGAGAATTATACCGGTATTTATGGTTATATTGGCGGGGAGTATTTAGACGGCCTGGGCTGGGTGCCGCCGGAGGACTATGATCCGCAGCAGCGGGACTGGTATTTGCTTGGTATGAAAAATAAAGGCAAGATCACCATCGTACCGCCTTATGTGGATGCTCAGACCGGCGGTGTTGTCATCACAATCTGCAAAGCGCTGGACGACGGGCAGAGCGTTGTGTCGCTGGATGTTACCATGAACCATATCCAGGAGATTGTGGAAGATGTGACCTTAAATGGCAAGGGATGCGCACTTGTGTTTAACGATGACGGCACCATCGTCGCACATTCGGATAAAGAACTGACCGGAACAAATTGTGTGGATCTGATCGGCGCTGAAAATTACGAAACCATCCTGTCCAAGCATGACGACATGTTCCAGATCAGGGTGAACGGGGAAAAATACACTGTATTTGTTAATGACGTCATGGAACAGTGGTATTCCATGATCATGGTATCAGATACCGAACTGTTGTCGGATATCAAGATCCAGATGGTAGTCGTACTGGCTGTATATCTGGTGATCTTTTTCCTGATCGGATTCTTCTACTATGCGGGTTATAAGAACGAACAGCTTATGAGCAGAAAGGTGGAGGAATACCGCGTTAGCCGTCAGAGGCAGGATTATGAGGCAAGGATGCTGAAATTGGAGAAACGCTCCGCAGATGAGGCGAACAAAGCCAAGAGTAGTTTCCTTGCGGATATGTCCCATGAGATCCGGACGCCTATCAATGCAGTTCTGGGTATGAACGAGATGATCCTGCGGGAATCCGGTGAACATCAGATCCGCGAATATGCCAGGAACATCCAAACGTCAGGCAGGGCGTTGCTTGCTCTGATCAACAGTATTCTGGACTTTTCCAAGATTGAAGACGGGAAGATGGAGATCATTCCTGCAGAGTATCAAACACTGGCTATGCTGCAATATCTGGTGGCGTCCATTTCTCAGCGTGCAAAAAATAAAGGGTTGTCACTGATCGTAAAGGTGGATGAAAAACTGCCTGCTGTGATGCTGGGCGACGATATGCGTATCAGCCAGGTCATCATGAACCTTTTGACAAATGCTGTGAAATATACGAAAGAAGGCAGCGTTACCCTTTCTGTGAAACAAGCTTCAAGGGATGGGGATCAAATTGATATTCTCGTTGAAGTGGCTGATACCGGCATCGGGATCCGAGAGGAAGACATGTCAAAACTGTACGAATCCTTTGAGAGACTGGACAAAGAGAAAAACAGGAATATCGAAGGCACCGGTCTTGGAATGGCCATTGTTACCAAGTTGCTGACCATGATGGATTCCAAATTGAATGTTGAGAGTGAGTATGAAAAAGGATCGACATTTTCCTTTGTGCTGAGCCAGAAGATCATAGATCCTTCGCCTATCGGTAAAGTGGAAACCGGTCTGGAAGGAACCTTTGATGCCGGCGGCGTAGACAGTTATCAGGAAAGTTTCCGTGCACCGAAAGCAAAGGTGTTGGTTGTTGACGATACTTCCATGAACCTGATCGTGGTCAAGAGCCTGTTGAAAAAGACGCAGATACAGATCGATACCGCAGACAGTGGACAGGAAGCGGTAAGATTGGCCGGACAGCAGCATTATGATGTTATCCTGATGGATCAGTGGATGCCGGGTATGGACGGCAGCCAGGCGCTTGGCAAGATCCGTGATATCTGTAAAGCAAACAAAGAAACCCCTGTGATCTGCCTGACGGCGGATGCCATCAGCGGCGCAAGGGAACGCTATATTGCAGAGGGCTTTAATGATTACCTGACAAAGCCTGTAGACGGCGATGCTTTAGAGCGCATGATGCTGCGTTACCTGCCTGCGGAAAAGATCCTGCGGGAACAGGAGCGGAAAAACGTGCCGGAAGAGACAGAGACAGAAGAAGAAATTGGGACCTATATGCACCTGCATGAGGCAGGGATCGATACAAAGCAGGGACTTGCCTATAGCAGCGGCAGTGAAACTGTTTATGAAAGTGTGCTTGCCGAGTATGTGAATGAATCCGTTTCGAAAAAGCAGAATATGACGAAGACTTATGATGCGCAGGACTGGAAGGAATATGCAGTTTACGTGCATTCCGTAAAGAGCTCTTCCAGGACCATTGGACAGAGTCAGCTTTCAGCCATTGCCGAAAGGCTGGAAAAGGCTGCGACTTCAGGAGATGCGGATGCCATCCGAAAAGAACATCAGACCATGCTTACCATGTACGGCGAGGTGGTTGAGGCGATCTGTATGCAGCTTGGTATTACAGCGGGTGTGACCGGCGATGATAACGAAGGAAATGGTGACGGTATCGATGATTTTGGTGATGGCATCATGGAGTTTCATCCGGAATAGAAGAGGCAGGCACAGAACAGATATACAGATATTTTGATCAATAAAGAGAAAAATCTGTTGGGAGATATCATTGATGACGAAGTACATGTGCATCATGGAGTTACAGCATTGATAGATGATAATGGACAAAAAAATGTTATGCGGATACGATGGCATAGTATAATGGCGATGGCGTTTACTATTGTTTCGTCAGTGAGTTTTTTTGTCCAATATTATTTATTTGTTAATGAGGATAGTGAAATAATCATGCCATTACAAATAATTGTTATTCTTTGGCTGTCAGCGTTTATTTCTAGTTTGATTGGGATGATAAAGGAAAAGAGTATTGTTGCAAAAGTATGTATGGGCGTAAATGTATTGGTATTTCTACAAATCGCAAAATTCATTCTTTTGTTTGGGGTATTATTATTCCTATTTCCGCCTGGTTTTTATTGATGTTGTGTTGTTGTGGTTTCCTACTCTTGGTAAAGTTTATGCTTAAAGCGTAAATTGTGTAAGTAGTTATTTGTGAGGTGAAAAGTATGCTAAGCAATAAAACAGTACTTTTGGGTATAACCGGTTCCATAGCGGCCTATAAGATGGCAAATGTCACCAGTATGCTGAAAAAGATGCATGCGGATGTGCATGTGCTGATGACGAAAAACGCCACGAATTTTATCAATCCTATCACCTTTGAGACGCTGACGGGAAACAAATGTCTGGTAGATACCTTCGATCGGAATTTTGAGTTTTCGGTGGAGCATGTATCCCTGGCCAAGAAGGCGGATATCCTGCTTGTGGCACCGGCCTCGGCAAATGTGATCGGGAAACTGGCAGGCGGCATTGCAGACGATATGCTGACGACAACGGCTATGGCCTGTACCTGTCCTCTGATCATCTCACCGGCTATGAATACGAGAATGTATGAAAATCCCATTTTGCAGAGAAATCTGGAGACATGTAAGCAGTTCGGTATGGAGATCATTGAACCGGACAGCGGGCATCTGGCCTGCGGCGATGAAGGGAAGGGCAAACTGCCGCCGGAGCGGCTGTTGGTGGAGGCAATCCTCCGCAGGATCCGCTTTGAAAAGGATATGGCAGGCAAAAAAGTCCTGATCACGGCAGGCGCGACCATGGAATCCATCGATCCGGTCCGCTATATCACCAATCATTCTTCCGGAAAGATGGGTGCAGCACTGGCTCAGGTTGCCATGCAAAGAGGCGCGGAGGTGACACTGATCAAGGCCAATACCACCTGCGAGATCCCTTACTTCGTAAAAGTGGTCAATGTCAGAAGTGCCCGGGATATGTTTGAGGCAGTCAGGGCGGTAGCCGGCGGCATGGATATCATCATCAAGGCGGCTGCTGTTGCGGATTATACACCGGCCCAGGTGGCAAATGAAAAAGTCAAGAAAGCAGATTCCGATCTTTCCATCCCGCTGAAGCGGACAGCAGATATCCTTGGTTACCTTGGAGAGAACAGAAGAACCGGACAGGTACTCTGTGGTTTTTCCATGGAAACAGAGAATATGCTAGAAAATTCCAGGGCAAAACTGACGAAAAAGCGGGTGGATATGATCGTTGCCAACAACGTGAAAGTCCAGGGCGCCGGTTTTGGTACCGATACCAATGTGGTAACCCTGATCACCAAGCGAAGCTGCGAAGAACTACCAATTATGAGTAAAGACGAAGTGGCAGGAAGGATTTTCGATAAGATCTTATCATTGAAACAAGGCGATTCTGAAGATGAAGTCGTTGGAACGAAGAAAGAAGAAGCAAATGAAGAGGTAACTGCTGATACAAATGCCGAGACAAATGCAACTGATACAAATGTAGAAGAAACTGTAGAGGATACAAAGCAGGAAACAGCAGCAAAAGAATCGTAAAGGCATGGATATTAGCTAAGGAGCAAATCCTACAGGACACTGATCAAGACCGAATCGACAGCAGGAACAAATTATGAAAAAGATCATCATGTTTGAAGGTGATATCGAGACCCAGGGCTATTTTTCAAGGCAGATGGCCGCGCAGCTTCGCACTCTTGGACACGAGGTCTATCTCTATGATTTGGAAAAACCTTGGAAGAGTTCTTCGGAGATGCTACGGTTTTATGAACGGCATAATACGGTGGTTCTGGCTTTCAATTTTCATGGAATGTGTCAAGAAACACAGTTTATCGACGAAGAACGTCAGGTTTATATCTGGGATGATCTGCAGATCCCCTGCATCAACATCCTTGCGGATCACCCATATTATTACTATCAGCTCTTGGCACAAAGACCAAAAAACTATGTGCAGTTGTCCATTGACCTTGGACATCAGGCATTTATGGAGCGGTTCTTTCCGGAAATCCGGTTAGGACCGTTTTTGCCGATTGCAGGAACACAGCTGAGCAGCGCACAGGAAGATAAATATGTGAAAAACGCCGCGGCAGGATTTGAAATGGATAAAGATACAGACCGGCCATACAGACCTATTTCGCAGCGTGGCATCGATATCCTCTTTACCGGAAATTACGCAGGACCTGAGCGTTTTGAAAAATATATCACCAGGATCGACGATGAATATACGGCCTTTTACTATGGCATGATCGATGACCTTCTATCGAATCCTTCTCAAACCGTGGAAGAAGTGGTAGAACGCCATATGCGGCGGGAGATTGCGGACCTGACGGAAGAAGATCTGAAGATGACCATGCAGAATATCACCTTTATCGACCTATATGTCCGATACTATATCCGTGGTGAAGTGATCAAAACCCTCTGCGACGGTGGCGTAAAAGTACAGGTTTTCGGAGATAAATGGAACGAGTTGAAACTGAATCACCCTGAAAACCTGATAGATGGTGATTCCATCTTCTCGGCAGAATGCCTGCAGAAGATCAGCAACAGCAAAATATCCTTAAATGTCCTGCCCTGGTTTAAAAACGGCCCTCATGATCGGATTTTCAACACCATGCTGAATGGCGCCCTGTGCCTTACAGATTCCAATCCCTGGCTGGATCAAATCCTGCGGGACGGAGAAAACTGCAGAATCTACGATTTAAACCGCTTGGACCAACTGCCGGATCTGGTAAGGGATATACTGTCAGATGAAGGGAAGATGCAGGAAATTGCTGACGCCGGATACCAAATAGGGATGGAAAATACCTGGGCGAAGCGGATGGACGGACTATCTAACTGGATAGAAAGGGAACTTTGACCCTATATGGATAATAAAACCGATCTTAAAAACTTAACAATGGAAGAACTGACCGCCTTCCTGCAGGATATGAACCAGCCGTCCTACCGTGCAAAGCAGATGTACTCCTGGATGCACCAGAAACTGGCTGGTTCCCTGGATGATATGACCAACCTGCCCAAAGCCCTTCGGGAGCAGCTAAAGGACCAGGCAGACTATACCTGCCTTTCCATGCATGAACGACAGATCTCCAAGATCGACGGCACCCAGAAGTTTTTATGGGAACTGCATGACGGTCAAATGGTGGAAAGCGTCTGGATGCCCTATCATCATGGCAACAGCGTATGCATTTCATCCCAGGTAGGCTGCCGCATGGGTTGCAAGTTCTGCGCTTCCGGCATCGGCGGACTGGTGCGGAACTTAAGCGCCGCTGAAATGCTGGATGAAATTTACAGGATGAGCGCAGTCAATAACGAAAGAGTCAGCAACGTGGTAGTTATGGGAACAGGCGAACCTCTGGATAACTATGACCAGATCCTGCGATTTATCCATATGCTCACCGATGAAAACGGCCTGAACATCAGCCAGCGTAATGTGACGGTATCAACCTGCGGACTGGTGGATCAGATCCGGGAGCTGGCAAAGGAAAAACTCCAGATCACCCTGGCAATCTCCCTGCATGCGGCTTTTGATGAAAAAAGAAAGCAGATCATGCCGATTGCATATAAGTACAGCGTGGACGAGCTTGTGGATGCGGCGGCATATTATGCAGAGCAGACCGGCAGGCGGGTGACCTTTGAATACAGCCTGATCGAGGGCAATAATGACTCTGATGAGGACATTGCAGCGCTGACTAAGCTTGCAAAACGGGCGGGAGCCCATGTGAACCTGATCCCCGTCAATCCGGTAACAGAAACGGATTTTAAGGCCCCAAAAGCCGCATTTTTAGATGTATTCAAAAATAAACTTGAAAAAAATCGTATAAATGTTACTATTAGAAGGAGTATGGGTCGAGATATTGACGGCGCATGCGGACAGTTAAGAAGGAAGTATCTGAGGTAAAAACCGTTGAAGTCATATTCCGTCACCGATATCGGTCGAAGGAGACAATTGAATCAGGATTATGTATTTTCATCCTCGAACCCTGTGGGAAATATGCCCAATCTGTTCATCGTGGCAGATGGCATGGGCGGTCACAGGGCAGGTGATTATGCATCCCGCGTTACCGTGGAGACCATCGAGAACGAGATCAAGAACTCTTTTGAGAAAAATCCGTCCATCATCATCAAAAAAGCCATTCAGAAGGCGAATATTGAGATCCGGCGGCAGGCAGCTCTTGATCCGAACTTAGCAGGCATGGGAACGACGGTGGTGGTTGCGACGGTGATCGGTCGTTACCTGCAGGTAGCGAATGTGGGGGACTCCCGGCTTTATGTAGCAAACAGCCAGGAGATCCGGCAAATTACAAGGGATCATTCTCTCGTGGAGGAAATGATCCGGCTTGGGGGCTTAAAACGGGAGGAAGCCAGGCTTCATCCTGACAAAAATATCATTACCAGGGCAATCGGGGCCATGGAAAACGTGGATGTGGACTTTTTTACAGTGGAACTCAATCCCACAGACAAGATCCTGATGTGCTCGGACGGTCTGACCAATATGGTAGATGATGGACAGATCTTAAAAATCTTAAACATGTTTCCGGAAGACAAAACATTAGTAGAAACGGCGCACGCATTGATCGATGCAGCGAACGAAAACGGCGGTAAAGATAATATCGGCGTTGTTTTGGTGCGCCCTTATGAAGATGAGGTGAAGGGATGATCACAGTAGGAACCATTATCGGAGAACGGTATGAAATCTTGGAGAAGATCGGTACCGGCGGCATGAGCGATGTTTACAAGGCGAAAGATTCCAAGCTGAACCGCTATGTTGCAGTAAAGGTCTTAAAGAGCGAGTTCTCCGAGAATACGAATTTTGTATCCAAATTCCGGGTGGAGGCCCAGGCTGCGGCCAGGCTGACACATCCGAACATCGTAAATGTCTATGATGTCGGTGAGGAAGGGGATACCCATTATATCGTTATGGAGCTGGTGGAAGGCATTACCCTCAAGAATTATATTGAGAAAAAAGCCCGCCTTTCCGTGAAGGAAGCCATCAGTATTGCAATCCAGGTTTCCATGGGTATCGAAGCAGCCCATAACAACCATATCATTCATAGGGACATCAAGCCTCAGAACATCATGATCTCCAAGGAGGGCAAGGTAAAGATCGCCGATTTCGGTATCGCAAAAGCGGCTACCAGCAACACTATCACTTCCAATGTGATGGGCAGCGTGCATTATACCTCACCGGAACAGGCAAGGGGCGGCTTTTCAGATGAGCGAAGCGATATCTATTCCCTGGGCTGCACCATGTATGAGATGCTGACAGGCCGTGTGCCTTTTGACGGCGAGACCACGGTTGCCATTGCGATCAAGCATATCCAGGACGATATGCCTTCACCCCGCGATTTCGTATCCGAGATACCGGTTTGCGTAGAGCAGATCATTTTCAAATGTACACAAAAGAGCCCTGACCGCAGATATCAGTCCATGAGTGAACTGATCGTGGATCTGAAAAAATCTCTGATCTCTCCGGAGGATAATTTTGTAAAGATCATTGATGCGGATACCGGCGGTGCAACGAAGGCTATTACAGAAGAAGATCTGGAGAAGATCAAGAGACAGACCGGAAATATCTATCTGGGCAAGGTATTAGAGGATGATTCCGCAGCCCGTGATGATGATATCTATCCGGATGAAGAGATCGTGGAAGAGGAAGACGGTGACGACG
>JAFZNL010000110.1 GCA_017550925.1 Lachnospiraceae bacterium
CACTTAAATATTTCTTTGGTCAATATATTTTATATAATTAAATGTACTATTTTCGGGTCAAATCAGGGTCAAAAAGGCAAAAAAATCCCCGCAAAGCCAGTAAATACGGGGCTTGCGGGGATCCGTCAATTATTCATATTCTACAGTCGCTGGTGGCTTCGGCGTATAGTCGAAGAGGACGCGGTTAATGCCGGGAACTTCGGTGATGATGCGGTTAACCAGATGGTCGATCAGTACATCGGAAAGGTGTTCCACGGTAACTTCCATAACGTCGGTGGTGTTGATGGCACGGATGATACAAGGCCAGTCAAAGGTTCTCTTGCCGTCTTTCACGCCGGTGGATTTAAAATCAGGCACCACGGTAAAGTATTGCCATACTTTTCCTTCAAGCCCGTTCTTTGCAAATTCCTCACGAAGGATCGCATCGGATTCACGGACTGCTTCGAGTCTGTCGCGGGTGATCGCGCCGGGGCAGCGTACGCCAAGTCCGGGACCGGGGAAGGGCTGACGGAATACCATGTTATCGGGAAGTCCCAGCTCTTTGCCGACAACGCGCACTTCATCTTTGAAGAGGATGCGTACCGGCTCTACCAGTTCAAACTTCATATCATCGGGAAGTCCGCCTGCATTGTGATGTGCCTTGATCCCTGCTTCGCTTTCCAGGATATCCGGCCAGATGGTTCCCTGTGCCAAAAATTCAATACCGTCCAGTTTTCTGGCTTCTTCTGCGAAAACTTCGATGAATTCGCCGCCGATGATCTTTCTCTTTGTTTCCGGATCGGTCACGCCAGCCAGTTTATCCAGGAATCTGTCGGTGGCATCCACATAAACCAGATTAGCCTTCATCTGATTCTGGAATACTTCGATAACCTGCTCCGGCTCACCCTTTCTGAGAAGTCCGTGGTTGACATGCACACATACCAGCTGGTCACCCACTGCCTTGATCAGCAGCGCAGCCACAACGGATGAGTCAACGCCTCCGGAAAGTGCGAGCAAAACCTTTTTGTCTCCGACCTGCTGTCTGAGAAGCTCAATCTGCTCATCGATGTAAGCCTTCGCTAACTCCGGTGTGGTGATCCTCTTCATGTCGTCAGGTCTTCTTTCGTTTACCATGTTGCGTCCTCCTTTATCTTTGTAAATTTTTCTTGTCTCTTCAAACGTAGAAAACGTATTACTGCTCCTTTTTCCATGCAACCAAAAACCACAGGAGCACAAGGAAGGTGATATTCAGGAGCATCGGAACAACCAGTTCCCCATATGCGCTGCTGCTGTCATAGACGAATCGCAGAAGATGTGTGGGCAGGATTTTTCCGATGGAAAAATACGCCGTCATATCCGGCACCAGTATGATGGTTGCGATCATGGACACCGCGCTGACCACGGGATTTTTCCAAAGCAGGGAAAACAGAAACGTATATGCCACGATAAAAAACAGATTCAGTCCGTGGACGATTCCGCAGACAAGGGCATTTCCGAAGGTCATATTCTGTTCCATGCAGCCGCAGGCTATCATATAATAAAGCAGGTAGCCGATCAGCACCATGCCGCCCGCCAGAGAGCCATATACCACGCATTTACCCATGAGGAAATCGATCCTTGAGTATCCTTGTTCCATGGGCAGGATCCATTTTCCGCTTTTTTCTTCTTTCGGTAACATTCCGTGGATGACCAGGATCACCACCATGGAAAAAAAGAAGCCAATATAGTAGGAAAAAATACCCACGCTTTCCCGCACCATTTTCGGATACATGGTCGAAACCAGTTCTTCTAAAGACTCAATGTTAAAGCCCGGCAGCTGTGCCCAGAGTTCCTCCGGAATATCGGAAAAGATCAGGGTAAATCCCATGATCATCACGCCAATACCGAGGACCATACCCGCAAACAGTACAACTTTTCCGGTACGAAGGCACTCTTTGATATCTTTTCTGATACAGCAGATCATTCCCTGATTCATACGCACACCTCCCTGAAGATCTGATCAAGAGATGGCGTTGCTGAACGGATGGATGTGATCTCCGCCGTCTGGGCTGCAAGTCCCTGAAACAGTTTTTGCTGGCTCTCTGGTTTTTGTGATTCATCGATTACGACTTTGATGGTCAGGTCATCTTTTTTATAAATCTGCGGCACATATTTGGAAAGTGCTAGAAGATCCGGCTCGGTGGCAAAATGAAGTATCAGCCCGGTTGCCGTCTCCTGCATCTGCTTTACATCCACTTCCTTTGCGATCACGCCGTTATGAAGGAATCCTGCTTTATCGCAGATACTGTCCATATCTGCCAAAATATGAGTGGACAGAATAATGGTCTTTCCCTCATTTTTCAATTTCATCAAAAGGTCTTTTACATCGTTTCTGCCGGAGGGATCGAGGGCACTTGTGGGCTCATCGAGAAGGATCACCTGGGGATCCCCTACCAAAACAGCTGCCAGCCCTAAGCGCTGTCGCATTCCGCGGGACAGGGTTTTGATCCGAAGATTCGGGGTCAGTCCGACAAAATCTAAAAGTTTCTGTCTCCGGATTGGATTTTTTTCAAACAACAGAAAATCCAGATATTCATCGGTTGTCAGATATTCATAAAAAGAGGGCAGATCCGGCAGATAACCGTCTCTATCACCAACTTTTTCACCATAATAAACATGTCCGCTATCCGCGTTTAGAAGATCCGTCATGATCTTCATCAGTGTGGTCTTGCCTGCTCCGTTTTTACCGATGAGACCGTAAATGCTGCCTTCCTCAACCTGAAAGGAAACGCCTTTTAAGACCTCTTTTCCCGGAAAGGCTTTATGAATATTTTCAACTTGAACCATTGCCTGTACCTTTGTTTCGTTTTAGATTGGCTGCACCGTATATTTAGGATGCATTTTTGCAGCTTTGGTGGGTCAATCGCAGTTGCCTACTGTACCCTTTGCCCAAGGACTGCCCACATCACATCTGCCGTGATGGTATTTTTCCTTGGTCTGTCCGTATTCCAGTTCATCCGTAAACTGCAGGGACAGGCGGCTGACGCCTTTTTCCATCTTTCCTTCTATCATTTGAACGATATCGTCCGGATCGGCATATCCCATGGCTCCGTCTACTTTCAGTTTTTCTTTATGCATGGCAGCCTCCTTTGTGAATTGTGATTTCACTTCCTATACTAAAATAGCATATCTCAGTAAAAATGAGAATAGTCTTTGCTCATCTGACAACCAGAATTCCATCACCTTCCCTGTGAAGTGTAAAACCGGAATTCTCATCAGAAATGATCTCTTCCACTGCTTCCGCTGTTATGACTTCACCGGGGGCGACAATGGGTATCCCCGGTGGGTAACGATATACAAATTCTGCCGCGATCCTTCCAACGGAATCCTGCAAAGAGAGTATCTCCGATTCGCTATCCATGGCTTTGCGGATCGTCATCTGATTCTCTATTACTCTCTTTATTTCCTTCTCTGTTACACAAACCTTTGTGACATTTTCCAAATATCCACTGTTCGTATGATTATTCTTCTTTGCATTTTGATCTGAGTCTTTCGCATCGTTCAATTCATTATTCTCATCTTCGGCTACTGCCGCATCCGCTTTGTGGAGCTTTCCATCGATCTCGGAAAGCGCTCTCAATAGTCTTTGAAAACCTTCCGGTCTGTCCATGACTGAGGTCATTGCTAACACATAACCGGGCGCTGTCATCTCCATATCCAGATGGTAGGTTTCAAGAAGCTCTTTTGCCAGCTGCGGTCCGCGGTAAGGGTTTCCGTACTTCACGCATCCCGGCGATACATATATGACCAGTTTGGAAGGATCCATGTATTGCATTGTGAGGTCTTTCCCGTTTTCTCCCTTTTGTTTTGCGATCATTCTTGCGATCTGATGAGGCGTGACTACATGCAGATACATCAATTCAGCAGACGCGCGGTAGAATTCTGAAAGCATCTTGTCATACCTGGTCAGCAGCTCCGTCCCCTTTTCTTCCATAACCTTTCTGCATTCCGATATAGATGCCATCAATAGATAGGAGGGACTGGAGGTCTGAAAAATATCCAGATGATATTTCAGTGATTGCAAATTTATTCTGTCAGAGCAAACATGTAATATTGCCGTCTGTGTCAACACCGGCAATGTCTTATGAAGACTTTCAATCACGATATCCGCCCCACTATGGACTGCGCTCACAGGATAGCTGTCACGTATCTCTGCAATATTCTTTTTCTTTCTATCGTTTTCTTCAACGTTTCTATCTTCAATAAACTGATCGCAAATTGTTTGAAAAGCAGCCAAGTGAGCCCCATGGGCTTCGTCGACGATCAAAATGCCGCCGCGACTGTGGACCTCGTCTGCGATTGCTCTGATATCAGACACGATCCCTTCGTAGGTAGGCGAGGTCAGACAGACAATCTTATATCCGCTTTCATCCATTGCTTTTGCCACATCCTGCGGGGCAATAGGACCTGGGATCATATCTATCATAGCCCGAACATTTTTGTCATCATTTGACCTATGATAATGAAACAGATCCTGCAGGTTGATCTGCTGCGGATATATGTATCGCACTTTTAGTCCATTCAGATAAACTGCGTGATATGCAGATCTATGGCTGTTCCTTGCAAGAATGATCCCGTCCTGCTGCTTTGTCTGAGAACAGATTGCCGCAAGAATTCCCGCTGTGCTGCCATTTACAAGAAAATAACTTTCTTTCGCACCAAAGAACTTCGCTACCATGCTTTGTTCTTCTTTGATCACTCCCTGTGGATGATGCAGATCATCAAAACCTTCTATTTCCGTAATATCAAATCGCGCTGCAGACTGTAACAGATTTTCCACCGACATATCTTTCTGACCGTCCGCTTCATGGCTCATAGAACTGTTCGCTACAACCTTTAGGGATTGTCGCTTATGCCCCGGCATATGGAAAGGATACCGGTCGGAAGCCACCAGTTCATTCAGGCTATCACAAAGATTTGTTTTGTTTTCTTTATTCTGATTCATCATAGCGGTTCTTTTCTTTTGGAAAAATATAAGCAACCCTCCCCGCAAAGGGGGAGGGCACAACAACTTTCTTTTAATGATGTATTCTGAGGGTTTCCATCAAAGAACAATACTTATCAGCCATTGTTACGATCCACGCTTCCTTGCAGGCAGGGGGCTTGATGGTCAGCGGCCACATATGTTTTTTGATGATATCTCTCTGTGTTTTGTTTAAGTCAAAATCACGTTCCGCATTTTTCAAAGCCGTATCAGGATGGGTAAAACCATGCATGTTATAAAAATGAATGATCTCATTGAGTCCTACTTTTTTCCCATGCCAATCATAGCCGAAATAGTCGTGGAGCAGTGCTCCCCGGACAAGATCCCGTTCCGATACCTGAATGCCTAGCTTATGGCTCAGATCGATCGCTGTTTTCGCAACCCGGATACTGTGTTTCATAACAGAAACATCGCCATGCTGCATATGGTTTGCCGAATTGCGGAATCCTTCTGATCTTAAAATATCCTCTCCATGCTTTTTTAAAAGGCATGCTGCGCGTTTATTTGACTTTTGCCTGCGACTACTTGATCTGTTCATGTTATTGCTTATTTTGCCCTATCAATAACAGCCATCAGATCCTTGTCATAACCAACGGTCTTTTCTGTAGGATCACCGATTTTGATCTTGTCTCCGTCAAAACTGATTTCATACAGATAAGCCTTTGCATTCTCAACATCGCCATTTTGGATCAAGAACAGTACGAGTGTATCCGAAAGGGTATCGTTCATGCTCAGTGTATACTCTTCAATATAGGTATCGCTGAACATATCATTCTGAACATTTGACTGAGACTCTGTCAGATTTCCTTTGAGCGCGATGTATTTCCACTCCATACCTTTCTCTGTTTCAGCCTTCAGTGTTACTTCCAGTCTCTTTCCATCCTCACTTGCAACAACTTTACGACTTGTGACAGCCTCTTTCAGTGAGCAGCCGCATACAAAGAAGAGGCAAAGTGTCAATACCATTACCATCGAAACGATTCTTTTTTTCATAATATCCTTTCCTCCCGATTGTCTATCTTATCCGATTATCTAGCGCTAATAATCAGACATTTACATAATATGCAAAATAGCCTAATTTTTCAAGACCTTTTCATAAGATTCGCATAAAAGATTTGAGAAAAAACATAAAAAAAGCACTTCTTTCGAAGTGCTCGTGCCCAGAACCGGAATCGAACCAGTGACACGAGGATTTTCAGTC
>JAFZNL010000111.1 GCA_017550925.1 Lachnospiraceae bacterium
AATGGATAGAAATCAGATACTGATCACAATTATTATCGTTGTATATTTCATTATCACTGTTGTTATCGGTCTGCTCTCCGGACGTAAGACCAAAAGTGCCGCAGCCTTTACCGGCGTTGCGCTCAGTACCTTCGCTATCGTCTGTGCATCGACAGGCGAGTGGTTAGGCGGAACTGCGACAACCGGTGTTTCCGAGTACGGATTCCTGTATGGTCTGTCGGGCTGGTGGTATACCATTGCCAATGGTATCGGGGTATTGTTCCTGGGATTGTTGTTCGCGAAGCTTTTCCGGTCTTTGGAAACAGGAACGGTTCCCGGGATCATCGAGAAATTCTTCGGTGTGAATGCCCGTACCGTATCCTGCGTAATCCTGACGATCGTTATGCTTGCGGTTGGTCTTTCCCAGATGATCGCTGCCGGTAAACTCGGTGAGAACCTGCTGGGCATCCCATTCTGGATTTCCTGTATTGCATTTGCGGTCATATTCATTATCTATACCCTGGCGGGAGGTATGAATGCGGTGGCCTCCACCAACGTGCTGCATCTTATCGTCATGTATGTCGGCGTTATCGTTGCAATGATCATTGCAATCGTAGGTGCAGGCGGACTGAAAGGATTCAGCCAGGGAATCACAGCACTGGGAAATATGCCGGGAGAAAAGAGCTTCTGGAATATGTTCTCCATCGGCGGAGACAAAGTATCAAGCTGGATCATTGCATCCCTGCTCGGCGCGTGTACGGCGCAGGCAGGCCTGCAGCCGGTCCTGTCCTCCAGAAGCGCAGGCCAGGCACGGAAAGCCTGCATCATTACCGCTTTTGTTGCTGCGCCATTTGGCTTCTTTACCGCTGCCCTGGGTATGGCTGCCCGTGTTATGTATGAAAACGGGACGCTCCTTCCGGGCGTTGAGAAGTCCGTTGCAGCTAAGAGTGCACTTCCGCAGCTGATGCTTCATGGTATGCCTCCGCTTGCCGGCGGTCTTGTCATGGCGGCGATCCTTGCGGCGGTACTTTCCACCGTCAGTCCGATTATCCTGGCATCCGGTACCATGGTCACCCGTGATATTTATCAGCGTGTGCTTCATCCGGAAGCAAGTGATGAAAAGGTTCTGAAAATGGGCCGTGTTACAACGGCACTTTCCGGTGTTATCTGCTGTGCAGGCGCAATCTTCCTTTGGAAGGCATCCACTGTTCTGGAGCTGGTATATGCCGCCTACTCGTTGCGTGGAGCGCTATTCATAGTGGTGCTATTGGGTATATACTGGAAACGTTCCAGCCAGAGAGGCGCGATCTGCAGTATGATCCTGACGGCAATCGTTGCGGTTTCCTGGGTGGCAATCAAGATCGCGACCGGAAGCTATCCGATCGTTATCGGTAGCTTTGCAATTACCGAGACCTATGCGGCTGTCATCGTTGCCTTCGTAACTACGATCATCTTCAGCCTCATCTTCCCGGATAAGGATAAGCAGGCAGTCGTCTGATCAGAACCTGTCAGATTTTAAGATTTTGTTATTGAAAAGGATCCCGGCTTCTTGCCGGGATCTGTTTTTATGTATTAATACAGGGTGGTAAGAGACGTTTCTTTTAGTTGCGAAACCGGGAAATTAAAGTATATAATCCAATGTAAGATCTGCTTGCCCTAACAGGTTTGCAAGACGATTCTTACGAAGTTGTTTAACCCTCTTCGGGGTGCGCTGAATATGATCATTAAACAGAAGGACAGACAAAATGAGATTGAAAAGAAAGATTGCAGCAGCGTTCATAACAGGTATCCTGGTCCTTTCTCTGTGTGCATGTGGCATTGCCAGGGGAAAAGGAACGGAGCAGGCACAGAAAACGGATCCTCCTGTTTCAAAATCGGATGTTGTTTCGGATTTTGAAAAGGGATGGACGATCCTGGTATATATCTGTGGTTCGAACTTGGAAAGCGATGGTTATATGGCGACCATAGATATTGATGAGATGCTCAGCGCGGCGACCGGGACTGATATGCGGTTTGTCATTGAGACCGGAGGCGCGCAGGAATGGGGATTTTCAGAGATATCCACAACCGAGCTGGACCGCTTTGTCATTAGCGAAGAAGAAGGCGAATATGTCGGCTCTGCACAGACCAAAAACATGGGCGCGGAGGAGACGTTGGAAGAATTTCTGATCTGGGGCGCCGAAAACTACCGCTCTGAGCACATGGGACTGATCCTGTGGAATCATGGAAGCGGAAGCATCAACGGCGTCTGTTTCGATGAAAACTACGACTTTAACAGTCTCTCCCTGACAGATATCGGGAAGGCTCTTTCTGCCGCGGAAGGATCTATGGGAGGTAAGTTTGACTTTATCGGATTTGACGCCTGTCTGATGGGGACACTTGAGACAGCTGTGCAGCTTGCGCCGTATGCGGAGTATATGGTCGGCTCCCAGGAGATTGAACCCGGATATGGATGGGATTACGAAGCAATCGGAGAATACCTTGCGGATCATACAGATGCAGATGGAGCAGAACTGGGGGCGGTGATCTGTGACAGCTTCTATAACGCCTGCGAGGAGATCGACGCGGAGAGTTCCTGTACGCTTTCTGTCACGGACCTTGACCGGGTTGATGAGATCGTAGATGCTTTCGATGATTTTGCAAAGGATCTGTACGAAGCATCGGAAAGAGAAAAGGGTGTTTCTGAAATCATAAGAGATATCCACGATGCCGATAATTTCGGCGGCAATAATAAAAACGAAGGTTATACCAACATGGTCGATCTGGGAGAACTGATCGATGCCGGAAGAAGCGTCTCTAAAGATTACGACGAAGCCAGGGATGCGATTGAGGATGCGGTGATATATCAGGTCAAAGGAACCGACCATAGCAATGCCTGCGGCCTTTCCATTTATTACCCACTTGAGATCCAGGGTTCCCAGGAGCTGTCAATCTTCCGGGAAATCTGTGTAAGCACCTACTATCTGGGATTTGTAGATAAAATCGCTCATGGATATGCTTATGGCGGAGATACCGATGAGTATGACAACTCTGCGATCATCGCCAACGAACAGGAAGAAGACTGGGATTATGTAGATGACGTCGAGCCGGGAGAAAGTACGGTCATTACCTTTACCGAAGAGCCACAGCTGGATGAACATGGAAACTTCTGGTTCCAGCTTTCGCCGGACGGATTGAACAATACAGTATGTGTCGAAGCGATGGTATTCCTGTTAACAAGTGATCTCGAAGACGCGATCTGTATGGGCCTTAGCACAGATGTGATCGGCGACTGGGAAACAGGAGTGTTCCGGGATAACTTTGATGGCAAATGGTTTGCGCTGGATGACGGACAGGTCCTTTGTTCGTATCTGGCTGAGGCCTGTGATGGTTATGATATTTTCACGTCTCCGATCCTGCTGAACGGCGAGGAGAAATGCCTCCGCTTTGTCTGGGACTACGCAGACACAGGCAAAGTTTATATGATCGATGTCTGGGATGGGATCAGCGATATCGGTGTACCGGGAAGGACGGGAAATTCGCTCGAAGAAGGGGATGTGATCACCCCGCTTTATGATGCGTTTACGGTTGATACCAGTGAAACCTTCTATTACTACGGCGAAGACTATACCTATCATGGAAATGATGAAATATCATTTGACCAGCTGCCGGACGGCGATTATATGTACATGTTCTATATTGATGATATCTATGGCGACTACTACGGCTCAGATCTGGCTGTTATGACGATCGATGGTGATGACATCTATTTCCTGAAGGAACTGTACAACTAAAGATCACATAAAAACTTATATGAAATCTGGAAGAGCAGAGTAAAAAAAGAGCCGGTCTGTTTGACCGGCTCTTGATCTGTATATCAGATGTGGGTTGAAATGGGAAACGCTATGCGTTTCCCGTGCGGAATTTGCAGGCACGAAGTGCCGTACAAGTGCAAATTCCTGCACATCCCACGCGGAGCGTTTATTAAAATGACACAGTCATTTTAATAATTGATACCCTGCCATACCATTGCGTCAGCAACTTTGAGGAAGCCTGCAACGTTTGCGCCAACCTGGAGGTTGCCCGGTTTTCCGGCTTCTTCTGCAGCGTCTGCACAGGACTGATAGATGTTCTGCATGATGACTTTCAGCTTCGCGTCAACTTCTTCTCTGGACCAGTAGATGCGCTCAGAGTTCTGGGTCATTTCAAGACCGCTGGTAGCAACGCCGCCGGCATTTGCAGCCTTGGAAGGTCCGTACATGATACCTGCTTCCTGGAATGCGGTGATCGCTTCCGGAGTACAAGGCATATTCGCACCTTCAACAACACACTGTACGCCGTTTGCAAGAAGAACCTTAGCACTTTCTTCGTTGATCTCATTCTGGGTTGCGCACGGAAGAGCAATGTCGCACTTGATCGTCCAGATCCCGGAGCATCCTTCTGTATAGGTTGCATTCGGATGATCCTCAACATATTCTTTGATGCGGGCTCTGCGGACTTCTTTGATATCCTTGATCGCGTCCAGATCGATCCCATCCGGATCATGGATATATCCGGAGGAGTCGCACATTGCAACAACTTTGCCGCCAAGCTCGGTTGCTTTCTGGCATGCATAGATCGCAACGTTTCCAGAACCGGAAATAAGGACTGTCTTTCCTTCGAACGAAGTTCCGTTTGCCTTCAGGACTTCATCTGTAAAGTAGCAGATACCGAAACCGGTTGCTTCCGTACGGATCAGGGATCCGCCTGCACCGACTTTCTTACCTGTAATAACGCCTGTGAATTCGTTTGCAAGACGTTTGTACTGTCCGAAAAGATAGCCGACTTCACGTCCGCCAACACCGATATCACCGGCCGGAACGTCTGTATCCGCGCCGATATGACGATAGAGCTCTGTCATGAAGCTTGTGCAGAATGCCATGACTTCACGGTCAGATTTGCCTTTCGGATCAAAGTCAGAACCGCCTTTGCCGCCGCCCATCGGAAGCGTTGTCAGGCTGTTCTTAAAGATTTGTTCAAAACCGAGGAATTTTAATACGGAAAGGTTAACGCTCGGATGGAATCTTAAACCTCCCTTGTAAGGTCCGATCGCGGAGTTAAACTGAACACGGAATCCGCGGTTGACCTGGACTTTGCCATTGTCATCGATCCACGGAACGCGGAACATGATGACACGCTCCGGCTCTACGATACGCTCAATGACAGCGTTCTCTTCGTATTCCGGATGTTTGTCCATGATCGGCTCAAGAGATTCTAAAACCTCTTCTACAGCCTGAAGGAATTCCTTCTCATTTGCGCATCTGGATTCCAGATCTTCATAAACTCGTTTCAAATATGCATTAGTAAGTGACATTCAATAATCCCCCTTTCTGAACTGTTCTAGGATTGTCACATTTTCGTGTGTCGCTATAACACTTTAACGTGTTAATTCGAAATAAAAACATTTACCAATTATAAAACATTCCGCGAGCAGTTTCAACAAAAAAATGAATCCATTTTCAGCAAAAATCACCCAAAGGGACAGGAGGCGTTCTGAAGGAAGTTTTTGTTGATTATTGTGTGCGATTTTAGTAAAATTTACGGGGTATAATTGAAAGAGGTGTTTTTTTGGAAGAGAACAGAAAAATAATCATTGCTTTGGACGCGATGGGCGGGGATTTTGCCCCGGCTGAGACGGTAAAAGGCACCGTTGAAGCAGTCAAAGCAGACGAAAATCTTTGTGTGAAACTGTTCGGCATTGAAAGTAAAGTCAGTGCGGAACTTTCGAAATATACCTACGACAAAGAGCGGATCCTGATCGTCGATTGTCCTGATGTGATCGAG
>JAFZNL010000112.1 GCA_017550925.1 Lachnospiraceae bacterium
CGCCAAAGGCAATCATTATAATTGCAGTCTTGACTGCAGTTTTTTTATTGGGTACAGGTGGTGCCCTGGCTTTCAGCGCCGAAGTTGGCTCTGAGTACGAAATAAATGATGCAGGAAGGATAGTTTACGGTCCCGGGGACGGAGGCTACTCGAATTCTAAAACGACCGATCTTGGCGATGGAATGGGAGAACGCTATTCATACTGCATACAGCCTGATAGGGATACTCCCGTTTCAGGCAAAGTAACCGTAAAAAAAGTCATCGGGAACAAAGCAGCACCGGGAGAGTGGTGCGCTATTAGAAAAGTGGTATATTATTCTCCTTCTTACCCGGGATATGAAGATAACGTAAAGGATATCAGAGAAAGTTTTTATACCGGTGATTTTGCTACGGACTGGGGCATAGCACATCTTGCCATGTCCTATCTCTATGCAGGATGTCCGGAAGATATGGATACTTACATTGGCACTAAGGCCTCAGATCTTGGAAAGGTGTGGGTCAGTGCAAAGAAACTCGGGAATGAAATGATGAAGAGCGGAACAGTATGGGACGATCCTTTACCCCTGAACTTTGAGGTGCTGATCAGCAGTGTGGGAAGTTATCAGAGTATGGCTGTGGGCCATATGGAACAGCCCGGAACATTTATGATCATAAAAAAGAGTTCGCTGGAAAATGTCTCAAAAGGAAACGGGCATTACAGTCTGAACGGAGCGGAGTATAAGATCCTAAACGGTAGATCAGAACAGGTGGCAGCAGTCGTGATAAACAGTTCCGGCAAAAGTGAAAGCATCGAATTGCCTCCGGGAGATTACACGGTAATAGAAACTAAAGCGCCTTCAGGCTATGCTTTGGATAAAACTGTTTATTCGATGTCTATAGAATCAGCAGGCAGTACGACACTTGAAACTAAGGATACTCCGGTTACAGCAAAAATAGATTTGCTGATGAAAAAAATACCTGAGGGTTTCGACGGTGATCATGGAGAAGGGGATGCCACTCTTAAAGGAGCGGTCTACAGATTCAGCTATCTTGATAAGAATGGTGAAGCTGTAAAAACATGGCACTTTGTTACAGACGAAAAAGGAAAGATAAACGGAACTGAACCGTCATTCGCCAAAGGCCTTAAAAACGATGAACTGTACCGGAATTCAGATGGTGAAGTCGTATTTCCTATTGGCAAATACAAGGTGGAGGAAATAGAAGCACCGGAGGGGTATATCAAGGATCAGTCTGAAATGACGATGGAAGTGACCGAAGACGGTACCGGCGAAGTATATACCGGCGCGGTAGTAACTGCTGAATCTCATGAAATGATCATAAGAGGCGGCTTTGAAATATTAAAAGTGGATGCGCAGCTCAACGACATTGTGCCGCAGGGAAATGCCAGCCTCAAAGGTGCCGCCTTTGCTGTTGTCAACAAATCTGATGCTGAAGTTTTCATTGGTGGTGAAATGTTCAAAACCGATGAAAAAATAATGACGATCTATACTGACGAAAAAGGAAAGGCCTCGGCAGAAGGCTTACCGTACGGAACTTATTCGGTTTATGAAGAAGCTCCTCCGGAGGGTTATATGCCTGATGAGACATGGGAACAGACTTTCAAAATAAGAAAAGACGGGGAAACTGTGGATCTGACAGAAAAAAAGATCGGTGAGAAGGTAAAGAGATCAGGCATTCAGATAGTCAAACTGGACGGAGAATTGCTCAGGTCTGAAGCAATGGGAGGGGCATCACTTGATGGTATAAAGATGACGGTAAGAAACCTTTCAAAGAATCCCATTCTTGTCAGAGCAGATCTTGATAATAAAGAAGACAAGGTCGATTGGAACGATGCAAAACAATTGGATATCCTTCTGAAGAACGGAAAAATTAGACTTGCAGCGCCAGGGGAAGATGTTGGAGAGATCACGGTAAGATGGAACGAAGAAAAGAAGGCTTATACGGCGGAAACGCTGGATGACGATCTTCCTTATGGCAAATACGGCATAAGGGAAACCAAAACCAACGACACATATCAGCGCACCGATAAAGCCGAACATGTCATTGAACTCAAGGAAGAGGGCAAACTGTATTCTTTTGATAACGGACATGA
>JAFZNL010000012.1 GCA_017550925.1 Lachnospiraceae bacterium
AAGAACGGTTCCATCACTTCCGTTCAGGCTGTATACGTACCGGCCGACGACTTGACTGACCCGGCACCGGCAACTACCTTTGCTCACCTGGATGCAACCACCGTATTGTCACGTTCCATCGCAGAGCTTGGTATTTACCCGGCAGTGGATCCCCTGGAATCTACTTCCAGAATCCTGGATCCGAGGGTGCTTGGCGAGGAGCATTATCAGGTAGCCCGCGGCGTACAGGAGATCCTGCAGAGATACAAAGAGCTTCAGGATATCATCGCCATCCTGGGTATGGACGAGCTTTCCGAAGAAGACAAGGTAGTCGTTAACCGTGCAAGAAAGGTACAGCGTTTCCTTTCCCAGCCCATCTTCGTAGCAACGCAGTTTACCGGCAGGGAAGGAAAATATGTACCGATCTCTGAGACGATCCGCGGATTTAAAGAGATCCTGGATGGTAAGCATGACGACATCCCTGAGAGTGCATTCCTGTCAGCAGGTACCATTGACGAGGTTGTGGCAAGGGCATAATTTGCTATCGGAGTACATATGGATAACGAAAAAGCATTTGATTTAAAGATCATCACACCTGACCGGGTGTTTTACCAGGGACAGGTTGAGATGGTGGAAATGAATACAACAGAGGGTGAGATCGGGGTCTATAAGAATCACATCCCCCTGACAGTGATCATCAAGCCGGGGATCCTGACCATTACGGAGGATGCTGATAATGTGAAGGAAGCGGCTCTCCATGAGGGCTTTGCCACCATTATGCCGGATGGGGTCACCATTATGGCTGAGATCATTGAGTGGCCCACGGAGATCGATCTTGAGCGTGCGGAAGCGGCTAAGAGCCGTGCACAGGAGCGTTTGGAAAAGCGTGATGATGCAACGGATGTGGCAAGAGCCGAGACCGCGCTGCTTCGTGCAGTCTGCAGGATTGAGGCGGCTAAGTAAGGTTTCACCCGGATACGAACCATGTATGATAGGTTGCGTACATGAAAAATCCAATCATTAATTTGATCGTAAAAACCATATATGCAATTCTGGTTTTTGTTCTGGCGATCTTTATCTCGGATCGCATGATGAATCGGGAAAGCGCAGATATGACAGCGGAAATGGAGGATGCTTCGTTTCCGCTTGTTTTCGTGGTAAGGGATGGTCACAGGATCAACTGTATGCGGGGCATGATTCTGCAGATGGAAGAGTCCTATGTCTGCGACAGTGTCACTCCGGTGGATGCCGCCCACAGGCAGCTTTCCTTTGAAATGGACACCTATGGATGTAACATCGGCGGAATTTCCTATGAGGTGCGTGATACCTTCGGGGAGCGTCTCATCGAAAACGGTCAGATCAGTGATATTGAGAAAAGCGATGCCATGCTGCGGTTTTCCCTGACCTTAAAGGATCTTCTCGAGACGGAAAAAGAGTATGTGCTTCGCCTGACCGTGGAAAACGGCTCTGCGGGAAGCATCTATTTTGATAACCGGATCCGCATCTGTGAAAATATTGAAAAAGCGGATGAGGCCATGGAGTTTGCCCTTGATTTTTCGGATAAGACTTTTGACAGGGAGCAGGCAAGAACGCTGACAACTTACCTGGAATCCAACGAACAGGGTGACAATACCACCTATGCCAGAGTGGATATTCATTCCAGTTTTTCGCAGATCACCTGGGGAGACCTTCAGGTGGAAAGAAAAAGCGATCCCCAGGTAAAGATCGAGCGGATCAATCCCTATGTTGCATCTGTCATACTGACTTATCCGTTGTCCCTGTCAGGAAATCAGGGACAGGAAGAGTACCATATCCGGGAGTATTATTATCTGCGGTTCGGGCAGGAGAGACTTTATCTGCTGGATTATCTGCGGACCATGAATTCGGTTTTTTCACCCAGGGACAGTGTGTATGCTAATAACAAGATCTCGCTGGGGATCACAGATCCGGATACGCTCCAGGTTTGCGAGAGCGAAGGCGGCAGCATGCTGGCTTTTGTGAAGGAAAATGCGTTGTATTTCGTAGATGCAAGCGCAGGAAGGGTCGCCATTGTCTTTAGTTTTTATGATGAGGAACATAACGACGAACGGGTGAGTTATGATGGCGCGCAGATCCGGATCCTCAGTGTGGATGAGATCGGAAATATCCGTTTTCTGGTCAACGGCTATATGAACCGCGGGGATCATGAAGGCGGCGTAGGCCTGGCGTGCTATTACTATAACAGTACCCTGAATACGGTGGAGGAGGAGATCTATATCCCTTCTTACACATCAGCAGAATATCTGAAAAAAGAGGCCGGAGAATCTGCTTTTGTGGGAAACGGAAACAGGCTTTATGTGATCGCCGGTGGTAATCTTCACCGGATCGATCTTTTGGATAAAAGTTATCAGACCATTGAAGAGAACCTGATCTACGGAAACTATGTGGTAAGTTCCGACAGGCACCTGATCGCCTGGACTCAGCCGATTGTTAATACGCCTTCATCGGCAGGGGCAGGACGGGATGCATTCGGCGGAATGGAGGATGACAGCGGCATAGACGGAACGGTTTATCTGATCAATCTTGCGACCGGCAGGAAACAGACATTTACGGATGCAGAGGGAGGCAAGCTGAAACCCCTCGGTTTTGTGGGAAACGATCTGGTGATCGGACTTGCGGAATCTTCGGAAATGCGGACGGACCAGTTCGGCAATCCCTATCTGCCCATGCGCGCCATTCAGATCATGGATGAAGAAGGAACCGTTTTGAAAACCTATGAAAAACCTGGTGTGCGTGTGACCGGCGTTGCCATTTCCGATGAAAGAATTCAGCTTTCGAGAGTGCAGGATGCAGGAGACGGCATTTTGCATGAGATCGAGGATGATTATATCATGAATGATGCTGCCTTGGTGGAGAGAAAGAATCCCATTGAAGTGGTGGCAACACAGAATCTGGAGAAAATCACACAGATTGCAGTGGGAACCTCCCTTTCTTCCGGAAAAATGAAGGTACAGACTCCGCGACAGGTTTTGTACGAAGGTAACCGGCAGATCTTTTTGACAAAAAGGGAAACCGAAACACCTTATTACTTTGTTTATGACAGAAGCGGTCTTTGCGGCATGTTCGTCAGTGTGGGTTCGGCAATCCGCCATGCTGAGGAAGCAAACGGAAGTGTCATCGATCAAAAGGGTCACCGTATCTGGGAACGGTCAGGGCGTGGACATTCCTACCAGATCTCCGGCATTACAGAAGCTGTTGCATCAGAGGACAAGGGAAGTGTTGCTGTTTGCCTTGAAGCAATCCTGAAAAAAGAGGGGATCAGTATCGATGCGGGCAGGCTGATCCGGTCCGGTGAAACGATCCGTTCCATCCTGGAAAAACAGATGCCAAATGGACAGGTGATGGATCTGAAGGGCTGCAGCCTTGATAGCGCGCTCTATTATGTCGGAAAAGATATCCCGGTCATGGCGCTGTTGAAGGACGGTTCCGCTGTGCTGCTGGTTGGATATAATGAACAGAACACGATCCTGCTTAATCCCGCCTCCGGAAAGATTATGAAAATGGGGATCAATGATTCCACGGATTATTTTGCAGCCAACGGAAACCAGTTTATCGCTTATATGGTAGCCGAATGAGATATTGTCAGATAGTTGCGTAATGCTAACTCTTTTGTTAGCGAAGATGAACTATTTTGTTGCTGTCTGCTAACATAATTGTTGCTATTGACTAACTTCAGATTTCATTGTTATACTGATACGCACCGGCAGGGTAAACCGGTGCGTTTTTTGTTTTTTTTTCATAAGATCCGGTCTTGGATTTTCGGGTATATTCTATGAACCTTGCGTATCTTAGCGCAAGGATTAGTGTCTTTTTGTCGACTCGACAGGATTCCAGATTTTCAAATGAACAAGGTGAAAGGATGGGTGAAAAGAGTGGATATCAAACAGAAAATTCATAGACATTTCATGCAGGGAAGACTTGCCATGGGCATGCTCTTTTTTGCGTTCAGTTTTATGATGGGGATGGAAAGTTCTTCCGGCATGCCGGCGGAAACCATGGAAGAGAGCGGTGATATGCATCATGTCTTTTCGTTGGAAGAAATGCTGCAGCTGGACTGGGAACAGATGACGGATGAGGAGAAAAATAAGGTGGTCTATTATGCGGCAGATGAGCAGCTTAAGGATCTGTTATGCATGACAGACGGAGCAAAACATGAAGCGATTGTGGCAACGCCGTATTTTTCCGAGATCACGACCAGTTATATTTATTCCTATGATGAAAACGGGACTGCGCTGCCGGATCCGCAGGAAAACAGAATGACTTATTATGAATACCTGATGCAGGGCAGGGAATCAGGTGAAGAGCGGGCCAACTGGAATACAACGGGATATCTGCAGATTACGTACCAGAAAAAATCCACCGGCTACTACGGCGGTGCACCCGGTGGCGGCGCTTCCTATGATGTGAAAATGAAGTTTACTTGTGATGGAAAGGCGCGGGATACCACAACCAAAGTGACACTTTCCAGTGTGACAGGAAATAACGGAGCAGGATTTGTTCCGGAAACGGGTACGTATACGCTGATCAAAAAAGAGGGCGGACATCAGGATATCATTCATATCCCGATCCAGCTAAGCGGACTGAAAGGTTATGTCTATACATCAAATGTGGGAACTCCTTATGATAGCGGAAACAAGGCGGAGATGGTGCCGGGAGTGGGGATCACAGGAAAGGAAGATACATATAAGGTGTACTGGCATGTGAATCTCTGGCTCAACAGTTCACTTGGTGACGGCGGAAACGCCGTGCCGGGGTTTAATTTCGTTGTATCACCTGCGAGAAATAATGTTTCGTATTCAGCAAACGGAGGAACGACAACACCGGCGTCCCAGGTGTTTGGATATTTTGATGGCGTAAATGTATCTGCAGCCATTAGTAAAAATCCGGTCACCTACAAGGTTTCTTTTGATCCGGCCGGCGGAATGTCCGGAGCAACGACGCTGACGAGCAGTAGAAACTTCGTTTTTAAAGACTGGGTGAGAGGGGACGGCGTGATTTTTACGGCAGGACAGAAAATGTATGGATTTGGCGCTGACCAGGCGTCGGCTGTTCTGTCAGCGGAATGGACGGATTCCGGTCAAAGCAGTGTAACACTGCCGGCCGCTTCGAAAACAGGATACATGCTTGAGGGGTGGTCCGGAAGCGGCGCCCTTCGAAAAGCAGGAACAGCTTTTACACCGCAGCAGGAAACTGCGTTTACGGCGAGTTGGATAGCCAATACCTATACCGTTTCGTTCCAGGCAGACGGAGGCAAAGGTGTTTCACCTGTTTCGGCAACCTATGATACAGCATTTTTACTTCCTGAAACGACAAAGGAGGGTTATCTGTTCAAGGGGTGGAATGGCGCAAATCTGGTCAATCAAAAGGGTGAAGTATCCAATTTGACGTCACAGGCCGGCGCAAATGTTACCCTGACCGCAGGCTGGGAACCCATCAAGTATACCATTGTTTTTGATAGTAATGGCGGGAGTAGCGTGGAAGATGTTGTCTGTACTTATGATACGCCCTTTACACTGCCGGTTCCCCAGCGGGAAGATTATGAGTTTGTCGGTTGGAAAGACGGGCAGGGTAATTTTGTGACAGTAGCACAGAACATGACAGGGGAAAATGGCGCAACGGTGGAATTGACGGCGGTATGGACTGTTACCACAGTGATGGTGCATTTTGATTCGAAAGGCGGATCCGTGGTTAACCCTGTTAAATATACAATTGGAGATGCGCAGCCTCTTCCGGTTCCGACAAAATCAGGGTATCTGTTTAAGGGCTGGAGTGATATAAAAGGACAGATGTATTCAGGGGTTCAGGATATCGTTTCCGACACCGGAACACTAGATCTGTTTGCTGTCTGGGAAAAGGAACGCTCTGCCACTGGTGGGAGCAGTATTGATAACCACATTACCTATCAAAAGGAAGGGGATACCTACGGATTGTCGGAAGAGCAGCTGCAATTGCTGTTAAAGGCGCTTGAATCGGGAAGCATCGCATCGCTGAAGATTGACGGTGTTGAGTATTCTTTTTTCAAAAATGCGGATGGCAGCATCACAATTAAGCTGGCTGATTGCGGTCAGACGGAAATCCTTACGATCCCGTCCGAGATTGTGATCGCGGGAAAAACCTATCCTGTGACAGAGATCAATAAAGAGTGTTTTTTGAATAATAAAATTCTAAAGGAGGTTAGTCTCGGCAGCAGGATCACAAAGATCGGTGACGGTGCATTTTCAGGTTGTGTGAATCTGGAGAGGATCGCTTTTGGAGAAGGTCTTGTTACTATAGGCGAAAAGGCGTTTTATCATTGTGAAAAACTAAAAGAGGTGACGTTCCCAAAATCCCTGCAGAGCATCGGTGCCAGGGCTTTTGAAGGATGTAAGTCGCTGAAAACCATTGTCCTTGGTGAGGGGATCTTGTCAGTGGGAAAACGAGCTTTCTACGGCTGCTCGTCGCTGATCAGCGTCACCATTGGAAAAACAGTGCTGACCATCGGAAAGTCAGCCTTTGCATCCTGTACCTCCCTTCGGACGGTCAGTCGGGAGCCGGGGGCAAAGCTTCTAAAGATGGGTGCAAACGTGTTTGCAGGAGACTCTTCACTTTTGAAGATCACATTGCCTGATCAGCTGACAGCCATCCCGGATAAGGCCTTTTACAAGTGTAAATCATTGGTGACCGTAAAGGGTGGTAAAGGGGTGACCAAAGTCGGCGCACAGGCCTTTGAAGGTTGTAAGCAGATGAAAAAGGTTACGCTGTACGGTAAAGTGCAGAGGATCGGGAAAAGGGCCTTTTATCAATGCCGGAAGCTGCGTACGGTTTCCATCAAATCCAAGGGACTGGTCAGCGTAGGCAGCAAGGCGTTTAAAAAATGCGCGAAACGCCTGAAGTTCGGCGTGCCGAAAAATAAGAGCACGGAGTATGCAAAACTGATGAAGGGGAAATACTGACAATAGGATGGATCTTGGCTTGTTATGGAAAGGGGCGCAGCTGCGCCCTTTTTTCCTGGCTGAAATTTTAGCGGGTCTGAGAAAAAAGCGTACTATTAAAAAGATTCCTGCTATGATACAATGATAGGGAATTGGGCAATCTGTGCCAATACGGATCATAGAGACAGGATTTTATATGATGAAAAATAAACAGTATTTGTTAGCGGTATGCTTTTTCCTGGTTATCGTCTTTTTCTACGGCCGCCCCACCGTAACAAAAGCGGAACATACCGGACTGATCACTCCGGAAATATCCATATACACCTGTGATACAGTGATACACGAACGCAGTCGTGCTTCTGCCGGGAAAGCAAAAAGCCCTGTTTGGATACCTCTTCCCGGCGAAGATTTTTTTTTCAGGCAAAAACTATCGGGAATCTCCCATATCCGCAATGCACGTGAACTTGGCGGTTATGCAACAAAGGATGGATATACGGTAAAACGAGGTCTGCTCATCAGAACGGCGGTGTTACAGGATCCACAGGAGGTCTGCGCAATAGATGAAACATATCATTTGGGATATATCATCGATCTTCGCAGGAATAAAAGCCGTGGATCGGTCATAGCAGATCCACAGCTTCATGGTGTGACCAACGTCTATGCAGGTATGAAAGGGGTACATGAAAGAAAGC
>JAFZNL010000113.1 GCA_017550925.1 Lachnospiraceae bacterium
CTTTCCGATGGTCCGGATATTCTTGCCGCCTCTTACTCGCCCCGGATCACCAGCTGCCGCTCCCCGATGATCTCCTGTGACAAAAGTGCACGGACAAGCTCCCTGGCATGGGCATCTGCGGTTTCCCGGATGCCTTCCACATTGGCGTGCAGCCCTGCGTCCTCCTGTGCCTTGATCAGGATCACTTTTACATCCTCCGGATCGATCTGATTAAACAGGGATTCCTGTTCATCGTAAAACTGCAGGGAATCCGGCAGCACGTTCACTTCACCCTGAATCGCAGAGGCAGGCAGTGTCACGATGACCTGTTCCTCGGTCACCTCCGTCTTGACCTTTGACATATCAATCCCTACCCGCACTTTCGCTTCGTAGATCGTATTGACATGGGCACGGTTGATCAGCGGAATCTCCCCTTCGGAAAAATGCACGATCCCACGGTAACTCATTTCCGCGGTAGTCAGCTCCGATACGGTTTCGATCTTGCTCTGGATCATTTCCGTGGTCAGATCTGCTTTCTTTTGCTTTTTCCCGCCCAGAACAAAAGCGCCGATGACCAATCCGATGACCAGTGCCAGTAAAAAACTGCCCGCCAGGATCATAGCCAGTTTGAAGATGCCGAAGGTTGCAACCCGGCTTTCCCGTTTTTCATGATCTTCGATTCGTTTTTCTTTTCGTGTCATATGAGAACCTCGTAATTTATCAGTAGTTTCCCGACTTCGAATTTTCATATCGAACTTTATACCACAATTTATCAGTAGTTTCCCGACTTCGAATTATTATATCGGACTTTATACCACAATTTATCATTCGTTTCCCGGTTCAATATTTTCATATCGGGCTTTACACTATCAAATAAGTAGCTTTACCAGCGTCCACGGGATTGTGCAAAACACCGCTCACACAAATTATACGGGTAGTTCCAGGGAACCTGTCTGCCGCAGCGGGAACATTTGCGCACCGGCAAATGCTGCTGATTTAAGATTGAAATGATCCGCTCGGAGATCAGCCGCTTGTTTTCCGTGATGCGCTCCAGATAATCAGGATGATCAAATTTCTTTGCATAACGGAACAGCAGGTCGCAGGTGGAATAAAGTCGTTCCAACTCTTCCAGGGAAGCTTCGTCATAAGTTCCTTCTGCCATGTAGATAGCCATCAGGTCCGACAGGTCGTCCCGCTTTCCGATCTCCACCAGGGTCAGGAGCATCATCAGCTCCGTCAGCGCCTCGTTCTTGTTATCATAAGGCGTTGTCACCATGCCGTAGATGATCTCTTTATCATCCGTGAGACGCTCCAGCTTTTGCGCCAGCTGCATCTGCTCTTTAATATCTTCTTTTTTATAGTATTCCTGGTCCGGCAGCTCCACCCACCGCTGCAAAATCTCGGAGATGGGCTTTTCGATAGATGTAATACTCTCCGGAATCCCCAGCCTTACTTTTTCAATCTGCTCCAGCTCCGCTTCTACGCCAAGGCGGATTAGCTTTCTCGAATACTCCGAGGTGTAAAAGCCTTTTTCAAAAATGCCCCGCCTGCCGGCCCGGCCTGCGATCTGTTTGATCTCGGATACGTTCAGGCTCCGGCTCTTGATGCCGTCGAACTTTTCCGTTTCCAGAAAAACGATCCGGCGGATAGGGAGATTGAGCCCCATACCGATGGCATCGGTGGATACAACCACTTTGGTCTGCCCTTCGATAAATTTGCGTACTTCGTTCATCCGCACGTCATAGGGCAGTTTTCCGTAGATCACACTGGCGGAGATATCGCACCGCTGCAGCTCCGCTGCCACCGCCAAAACAGAACGTTTGGAAAAAACGATCAGCGCATCTTTTTCCCGGATCCCGTCTGGGAAATGGAATTCCTTTTTATCAAATACCAGGGGAACGTTTCGTTCATGATGAACGATCTCGTAATCGTCCCCGCAGTCGGTGATCATCTGTGTCACGATGCTCTGACAGGAATTGTCACAGCAGATATGCACCTCCGGCGCGCAGACACCCAGCACAGCACGTGTCCAGGCCCCGCCTCTTTGGGAATCGGCGATCATCTGGCATTCGTCGATGACTGCAACGTCATAGTTTTTATAGATATCCAGGGTCTCAATGGTGGAAGAGGTATGGGTATTGCCCGGTACGTGGATCTCTTCCTCTCCGGTGATCATCTCGCAGATGACGCCGTCGTGATTGAGCCTGTCAAAAATCTCGTAAGCCAGCAGCCTCAGAGGCGAAAGATAAATTCCTGTCTCAGCGGCTTTCAGGCGCTCTAAGGCCTGATAAGTCTTGCCGGAATTGGTAGGTCCGATATGCAGAATGAAATGTCGTTTGATATCTCGCGCTAATGGGTACAGATCCGGAATCTTGTCGGGGATCTCTTTTAAGATCATCCTGCGAAGACGATCCCGCTCTTTTTTCTCCTGTTTATGGGCGTGCTCTTTTTTCTGCACTTCCGCCCGCAGTTTCCGGTAGGTCAGGGTCTGCTGCAGCAGGTCCATCATATGGTTTAAGCAGACGGGATTATCAAAGGTTAAAATCTCCCTTGCCAGTTCCTCGGAGATTTTCTGCAGTTGCATGGGGCTGTCTTTTTTCAATGCTCTGGCCTGCTCGTATTCCGAGAGCAAAAATGCTTTCATAAACGCATAGATGCTCCGGTTATCGATGGGTTTATAGAGATCATTGATCACCGCATATTCCGGGCGAACGCCAACAAGCCGAAGGAGCAGGTAGTCCTCTAAGGTCATATTGACGGAACCGATCTTTAAATAATCCTCTGCATCGATGCGACTGTTTTTGAGCATCTTATCCAGGCGCTTGATAGAGACGCGTTCAAATACCAGGGTAGCAATCCATTCCTCCCTGCCTTCTAAGCACTGAAGCAGTTGTTTTTTTGCCGCCTCATATCCGATGGCATTTTTCTGCGCTTCCTCCCGTTGCTTTTTCTGCATCGTCAGGGTTTTCGCCTGGTTTTGGCAATAAACTTCATAAGCACTGCCGAATTTCTCCATCAGTTCTTCCTGCGGCAGCTCGAATTCCTTTGCCACCTCTTTCTCGATAGCAGCAGCTTTCTTTTTGTACTCGTCGGTTTTCTCGTACTCCTGCAGTTTTTTCTGTTTTTTCTTGGCTTTGCCAAGGGCATGGAGATAGCTTTTACGCACAACATGGAGGCGACGCTTACGCTCGCCTTTTCTTAGTGTCTCAATATAATCATCAAAACTGCACTGCTGCTTGTATTCTTCTGTGGTCATATACTCCGCCTGATCTGATGTTTTGTATCTGTGAAAATATTATCATAATCTGTCTATCTGAGAAATCCGCTTTTTCTCCGATTATCATAATATCAAATATCCTCTGGTTCGTAAAGTAAATACCGAAAGGCTCCTATTTCCCGTTGCGGCATTGGTCCATTCATGTTATGATGAATGAAATTGATTCGGCAACTGTCATTTCACCCATCATAATCCGGAGCTTGCTATGGAAAATTTCACCATGTACCGCCGCCGACTGATCCCGAATGAATGCATTCTCCTTGACAAGGATGTGATCCTGTCCTTTGAAGGCAATCGCCTGGTCACCTCCTGGAATGCCATCCGGCCGAAGAAAAACCTGCATCACGGAATCTCCTGTTTTTTCTTTGATGACGGCATCAAGCTCAGCAAGTTTTACCGGGAAGATAATTCACTGGTCTATTGGTATATTGATATGATCTCCGCTTCCTTTTCAGATACGGAGCCTGATCTGTCCCTGCCCTTTTCGGCGCCGGATGAGGATGAGCCCTTTGTGGTGCCTGATATGCTGCTAAGCGAAAACTCTTCTGATTCAGCGTCTATCAGGAAACCCTCTCTTATCGTTACAGATCTTCTTGCCGATATCCTGATCTATCCCGACGGCTTTGTGAAGGTTGTGGACTTAGGCGAGATCTCCGATGCCATCACACAGAATCTTTTGGATGAAAAAACAGCCTGCCTGGCGCTTCGCCTGACAGACCGTACATTGGAAGATATCTATAAGGGTGATTTCAAAGAAAAACAGCGCTATCTCGAAAGTTTCGAAAGTTTCTCTTGAGGCCATGCTCTGTTAGCGTTCTGCTTTGCAGTCCGCTAACCGTCGCCGTGCGGCGCCGTATAGATGGAAAGTAAAAAGCGCCTCTGAATGCAAGCATTCTCGGCGCTGTTTTCCTTTCCATCTGCATGGCTTATGCTACTTATGCTCAATAGAAAATATGTCCTCCGATCTGCTGTCCAACAAGTCCTGGGATCGGCGTTCTGAAGAACAGACATCCGCCCACCGGTGATGCACCGGCCATGGCATCCTGAGCTGCCTGATAACAGGAGGCATTTGCCCCTCTGGCAAGTACCATGGCGAATCGCCCACTGGCAACCGGTGCGAACTGACGGTTCTGCATCAATACTTCCAAAACAGTTGAGGGGAATTTCGGACTTCTGACACGATTCAGGATGACCGCACCCACAGCCACTTTTCCGGTATA
>JAFZNL010000114.1 GCA_017550925.1 Lachnospiraceae bacterium
GAACGTTTTTATGATCTGCATAAACAAATGGGAACAAAAATGCAAGCTCAGGATTCTTCTGTACAGCTTCGCCCACACCTGCCCGATATTTCGCTGAAGAAACCGTATCGTCAATCCCGAGGATCACATTATCCTGCGCCTTTGTGATCTTCAGTTCCTCATCCACTGTTTGTACGCCCGTGACCATAGAGCTGACAGCGGAAAGCTGCTCCCCATTGATACAGGCTGCGATCACACCGCTGCCGGACCAGCTTTTTTCATCAAAGATAAACCCCTGATCCGCCTGCTCATTTCCCGCCAGGTTCAATCCGCCGGCAACGCCGCCGATCAGCTGATAGCCGGGCAGGATCTCGTTACTTACATCCACAAAACGTTTCACATCATAATAACCCTTTGTAAAAAACACGAGCATCAGGCCTTTATCGCTTGTGACAACCATCTTCCTGACCCCATCGCAAAGTGTCATAGCTGACACTTTTGGATCAGCTGTTTTTTTCATTGTATCCGCAGTCACAGGGATCATGCCCGTCCGCAGGGTTGCTTTTGCCATCTGCGTAACGGAGATCAGACACTGATCGGGATGTAGTTTTCCCTCATGGATCACAGCCGGGGTGCTGGTTCCGAGGATATGTGCCCCCGGTACAACGCCCTTGACAAAGGCGGCTAAGTCAACTGCCTCATCCGGCGAATGGATTGCCGTATGGATCCGGATCAGGACATCACCTTTTTCCGAATCGATCATAAGCTGCCTGAGGGTATCTGCGAGCCTTGTTTTAGAAATGTATTGAAGATTCCATGTGAACATATCGTCCTCTTTTCTGCTTCCGGGCCGGATGCCAGTCATGGCTAACGAAAATGACTATCCCGAAAACACTATGGCTACAACTGCAGTTTCAGATCAATCAATGCATATAGATAGACATACACTGAAGATTATAGCAAAATCTCAGCAAAAAAACAATGACGGAACCTTTGATTTTCACCCGGTTTTCGTGCTGATCTGCACACTTATCAAAAAACCTTTGTTGTGCCGGCGGAAGTTTTACGATATAATGATATATGTGATCGCATCATGGCAGATGCATCCAAAGCGATGCAATGGGGACAAAAAAGCTGCATCAGCAAAAACGACACATCAATCAATACTGAATTGGGAGGGTAATTGTTATGAGTCAAGTATTGGAAAAGTACATCGAGGTGATACCGGTTATTAAAGACGCGCTGGGAATGGATATCATGATGTCCATTACGGACGGAGAAAAATTCCTGGCCTACTGGCCCGGCCAAAAAATGATCGCCGATATTCATATAGGTGATCGCTTAAACCACGATGATCCTATGTGGACCAGTTTTACCACTGGAAAAAAATTAGAGCAGATCTGTCCTGCTACTGTTTATGGATTTGCTTTTCGCGCTATTACCATAGCCATCCGCGATGGTGCTGCCATCGTTGGCACCATGGGAATTGCAATTAGCCTCGAGAACGAATCCTTTACGACTGAGGCATCCGAAAAACTCCTCCATTCCATTGAATTTGTACGTGGTGAGATGGACGGCCTGAATAAAGATAATGACGTGATCAAAAAAAGCTCCGATGAGATCAAACAGTCGACTGATAAGATCTTAGACAACGTTACCACCATTCAGGGCTTTGCAAAAGAGATCCAGAAAATCTCCAACAAAACCAACATGCTGGCACTGAACGCTTCTATCGAAGCCGCAAGAAGCGGCGAAGTCGGAAAAGGCTTTGCAGTCGTAGCAGAGGAAATGCGGAACCTTGCCAATGATACAAAAGAATCTTCTGAAAAAATCCTGGAACTCCTCGGACAGTTTACAAAGGATATCGAGGAAATGGAAAAGAGTCTGAAAGTTCAGGAAGATTCCCAGAACGAGCAGGCGGAGCTTTCCGGCAAGCTCTTTACCCAGGTGCAGGAGATTGAGGCGATCACCAAAGAAGTATTGAAGCGGTTTTCGATCTGAGTTGATAAATACGCGTTATTGAATGAGATTTGTACATGACAAAGGGGACTGATGGAATTCATCGGTCCCCTTTTATATACGTATCAAGATAACAATATCCGGTTTATCACGATTCATTACTTTTCAGTATGATCATCGATAAATGTTTATCCCTCTGTCTTCTCTGCCTCCACAAGCGAGTACTTTGCGCCGAAAGGCCCCATCCGGAAGATCACTTCATAATCGGTACCATCCGTCACTGTTTCCTTTACATTGGGCGTCTGAAAAATCCCCCATATGATCTCAATGGGCATGGTGGGCGCAGACGCAAAAGTTGCGGTTTGCGAACTTTTCCCCTGCCAAAGTTCTTCCCTTGTTTCCCCGTTTATGATGGTTACCTTTCCCCAAAGTCCTTCACAGATCCTGATGCTGACCATGTTCTGCCTCCGTTAAAATCCCAGGTTATCGTTGACCAAGATCACGTGGATCCTGCCTTCATGGCGAGAAAAACGCGTGATCAAAAACTGACAGCAGATGGTATCCGGGGATTTGCAGTTCATGCATGTTCCGGTTTTCGTACATGGCGTTACCAGGCCAAAACGCTGTGCATTGACGGTCGCTGCCACGTTCCTTGCGCGTTTCAATGCACCATCCACATCATTACATACCTTGTTCATGCCCACGATGAATACCACCTTTTTCGGCCCCTGTGCAATGGCAGAAACACGGTTGGCATTTCCATCGATGTTGATCATCACGCCGTCATTTGTGATGGCATTGGCGCTGGATAAAAAGACATCCGCATCGTAGGCCGCCAGCATGGCCGCCCGTTTATCTGCCTCCTGATCCCTGTCAATGAAATTGTAGTTACCGTCTTTCAGCGCCTGAACCAGCCCGATCTCATGAGCGCTCATGGCGCCACCCATGGTCACTGTTGCGCCTTCCGGGATCAGCTCTAAAGCTTTCTGCAGAGCCTCTTCTTTGCTCTTTGCATAATAGCCGGACATATTCCTGGATTTGAGACCCTTGATAACCTGTTCTGCTAATAGATCGTTGCGTTTGGTAATGTTTTCGTTCATTTCGTTACCTCCCTTAAATAGATTGTTTATAGACATCTCACCCGACACCTTAATGTGCGGATTTTTCTATATCAGTCTCTTTTTTATCGGTTACATTTTCTTCGCCAGTTCCCAGGCCAGGCAATGGATTGCCTGCTGGAATCCGCCACCGGCGATCAGTTTTTCAATATCATCCGCTGACAACAGTTCCACGCCGAGATACTCCGTTTCATCCAAAGACTGCTCTGTCACCTTCCTGCAATTCTTTGCCGTAAACAGATAAGCCCAGTTGTCGGCCATAGTCGCATTGGAAGGAATGGTCAGAAGATGTTTCCATTCATCTGATTCATAACCAGTCTCTTCCGCCAGCTCCCTTTTTGCCGCAGCCAGCGCCCACTCCACCGATGGATGATCCGTGCGACGCACGCCCGGTTTTACAACACTGCCTGTCATATCTGAATCCGAATCGGATGTCATCACTTTTCCGTCTTTATCCTTGACTTCAATGCCGCCTGCCGTAAACTCCGTCGTCACATCCATGATCCCCTGGCGGTACTGCCTGACGCATAGAAACCGACCTTCTTCATCCGTGGCAACGATCACAACATAATCTTTCCGACTGTATGTATAATAGGGTTCAAATACCCGTCCGTCCGGATACCTGAAGACACTCTTTCGAAACTCGATCCATTCGTCACTGACGATCTGCTCCCTGCTGATCTCTTCCCAAGCAAGATCTGCATTTTTCAAACAGAACATTTCATCCGGATTCGCTCCCGACTGGTGTTCCGAATACTGTGTTAACTTTTCCTTTTCCATTTCCATTTCCGACTTCCTCAATCCATAATCTATAATTCCGGAGCTATTCATTTCTTCTCCAGCCTCTTTACGGCTTTCATCAGTTTCTCCCGCACAGCTTCTACCAATTCAGGAGGCCCTAAAGGCGTGATGTACTCCGGATGCATCAGACAAAAATCCCTGATATTTTCAAACTCAACACTTTTTATCACTGCTTCCAAAAAATCCTGGTCCCTGCCGTTATAATCCTTTTCCTCTGCCTCATGGGGCCTGCTGCTTTTTTTGACTTCCAAAACATTTCCGAAGGTATCCACCAAAATCTGCAGGCTCCACGCCGTGCATTCCAGCCGGCAGTCGATCAGCCGGCTATGTTCACTGATCCGCATAGCCGGGAACCTGGCTCCGTAGCCCTGACTGTCAAACACTATTGCCTCATCCGGATATTCCTTCAAAAACTCATTCAGTCTCCACGGTATAGGCTCACGTTTGACATAGACGCCTGCGTCTGCTTTTTTTTTCTTACCCACAGGCATCGGTTTTTTCCTCAGCATGATGCTGACGATCCGGTCCACCCTGAAATTTACCGGCGTTCCATCCTCCTTGACATAAGAAGGCCTGAACCCTTTTACATAGGTTGCCAGCAGGTAGTAATGCCCTCCGTTCCAATGCAGCGCATATGGGTTCAGCGTGTATACGCGTACCTCTCCCTGTGCCATTCTTTCGTGATAGTCGATACCTGTCTCAGACAGATCATAAATGCCGTATGTCATCTCGATCTGCATCTCA
>JAFZNL010000013.1 GCA_017550925.1 Lachnospiraceae bacterium
GAACCCTGGGCTTTTACCAGCCGGGAAACCGCAGAGGCAAAAGGCCTTGCAATAGGAGGAAATGTGTATGCCTATGAAGAAGGTTTTGACAATGTGATCCCGTTGAAAAAGATCGTATTCAAAGGCGGCGCAACGATAGAATATAACTGCTTTGAAAACTGCGAATCCTTGACCGATATCGTTTTTGAGTCGGATAAACTGATCGATTTTGCCAATAATAGTTTTGTGCAGTGCGATGCGCTGACCACTTTCACATATCCTAAAAACTTTACACTGTCAAGTACGCCTTATGATGAACCGGACACGGGCTTCATGGGACGACGTCTGGGCCTGTTTGATGCTTGTCAGAATCTGGCAACGGTTAAGGTTTATGAAGATACGAATCTCACAAACGGCACCAGTACGATCAACTCCAGATCATTTACCCTCTGCAATAAATTCACGAAGTTTGAAGTGATCGATGTGGATGGATTTACGCCGGAAGCCGGCAAAGGCTGCTATGCGGATGAAACCGGCGTTTTATATGATTCTGCCCAGACGGTTTTAGTTGCGTGGCCTACCGGACTGGAAACAGAATCCTATACCATACCTGCAACAGTAACGACTGTCAGGGAGTTTGCGTTCTATTCAGTAAAAGGGCCGAAGAAACTGATGACGGGAGATACCGGAGAAGACCTTGCTTTCGAAGCCAGGGCATTTTATGGTCTGGCCCTCAAGGGCAGCGCCGAGTCAAGTTCTTATCCGCAGACGGTGAGCAGTATAGAGGAGATCACTCTTGGCAAGCGTGTAAAATCCATTGGGGCAAGTTGTTTCTCTCTTCTGCAGGAAGTGAAAAAGATCGATGCTTCCGGAAGCAGCCTGACATATATACCCAGCGGTGCATTTGACAGATGCTACAGCCTTGAAGAAGTTGATCTGCCTGAAGCAGTGGAAACCATCGCAGGCGCATCCGGCAATAATGTCGGTGCGTTCAATTACTGCAAAAATCTGAAGAAGGTCAATATCCCGACCTCGATGGACGCCATTGCATACAGGACTTTTATGTATTGCTCCGGTCTGGAACAGATCGTGATACCGGCGGGCGTGACGTCTATTGCAGATGACGCATTTTTCGCTTGCGACCTTTTAGCATCGGTCAGGATTGAGGGGACAAATGTGTCGATCATGTCGACTGACAATCCGTTTTATGGGGTAGGTTCCACTTCGAGGCTGAAAGAATGCAAGTTTTTTGTACAGAAGGGCAGTACCGTGGAAACATGGCTGAAGAATTTCATTGAAAATGATAACGGTCAGTATAATTGGAAGATCAGATATATCGGTGAGTTTACCATTACGTTTTATAATGAATATGTGATGAACCCGGATACGGGATACAGTGGCGCGGTCGTGCTTGAGAAAAGCGTAACGGGCGAATCCGCGGTTCTTAAGGACGTGCTTCCGGGTGGCGTTTTCCCGCAGGCAGAGCAGGTGGGACGTCTGACGTTTCTTGGCTGGTTCGCATCGGAATACGGCAGCGCAGACGATGTTGCCGCCCAGCTTTCAGATGTAGTAACGGAAGACACTACCTACTATGCGAGATACCAGTATATCCCGCAAGACCATACATTGACTCTATATTCTGACGGAAAAGTGGTGAAAACCCTGATGGTAAGTGATTCTACGAATCTTTCGGAGGTGCTTCCCACGCTGACAAAAGATGGTTATACCTTCAAAGGCTGGTCAAGGGATGCGGATGCAAAAGTGCCTGATCAACAGTTTGGCTATTTTGATGAAGACTCGAATCTCTATGCTGTCTGGGAGGCGATTTCGCAAGGTGGTGGCCAGAATCAGCAGGGCGGTGATCAGAACCAGCAAGGTGGCGGCCAGAGCCAGCAGGGCGGTGATCAGAACCAGCAGGGCGGCGGCCAGAGCCAGCAAACGCCTACCACGCAGACGGAGCCCAAAGTGGGAGATACGGCCAAAGAAGACGGCGCTACCTACACCGTAACCGAAACTGACGACGGACAGAAAGGGGCAGAGTTTACCAAGGCTGAAGATACCACGCAGAAGACCGTGACAGTACCGGCTACCATAGAAGTAGGCGGTCAGCAGGTGCCGGTGGTATCCATTGCGGATAATGCATTTTCCGGAGATAAAAAAATGCAGTCCGTAACACTTCCGAGTACCATCGTAGAGATCGGGGATAATGCGTTTAAGGGGTGTACTGCCTTGAAGAAGGTAGATATCCCGAAGGATACCCAGGAGATCGGTACAGGCGCATTCAGTGGATGCAGCGCTCTGACAACGGTTAATTTCAAGGGTAAAAATGTAAAGAAGATCGGTAAGAATGCTTTTGCCAAATGTAAGAAACTTAAGAAAACGACATTGCCTGACAGCGTGACCGAGATCGGCAAGGGTGCATTCGACGGCGATGCAAAACTTGGTAACCTGACACTCAACGGTAACAACTTAAAGAAGGTCGGCAAGAATGCGCTTCGAGGCATCAAGAAGAACGCAAAGGTGACCATTAAGGCAAAGAATAAGACGCAGTTTAACAAAGTCGTGAAAATGATCAAGAATGCAGGGAACAAGAAACTGAAGTTTACCTTCAAGAAAGCAAAGAAATAAGCCGGCAGCAATCCGGTTTATATAAACGATGTGAAAGGAATCACAATTCAAAAAAAGGAGGTTCGTTTATGAAAAGAACAGCAAGGATGATTCTGGCATTTGTGTTGTCGTTTATTTTAGCCATTCCGGCATTTCAGTACAATGCATCTGCCGAGGGGGCGCCACTGGACGGATATATTTGTCTCATGGGAGAAAAAGAGTATTATTTTTATCACAATTTCAGCGCTGATAGGTTTGAAGATGAATACATGGTCGATTACAAAGGAAAGGAATACGGCGGGATCAGTGTGGATGTATCAAAGAGGCTGATCAAGTTTAATAATGTGAATTTCCCGAATGCAATGTTCACGATTGATATCTTTTCTGATGATAAGTTTGAGGTAAACCTGACCGGCACAAATACACTCGGTTCCATTTTTACCCATTCTTCTCTCAGTTTTACGGGAAACGGAACATTAAAACTTAACGATATGATGGAAGCAGGCAATATCATCAATATCAGTGATACGACCAATGTCAGTGTCAAAGGCCTGAAAACAGTAGGGATACAAGTCGGATCAAATGCGACGTTTACCATTGACCAGCCGAAGTATGCTTTTAACAAAAATGGATTTTATTCCTTTGCACCGGACAATTCCCTGATACATATGGAGTTATATGAAAAAACTGATGAAAAAGATCTGGTGAAGTATGCAGGTACGGTTAATGAGCCGATCAAATGGAAGATGCAAGAAGAGCTTTCGAACGCATACGACCAGAAAATGACGGAGAAAGATATGACAACGCGCTATATCCTGGCGGATTTTAAGGCCATGGGCACTCTTTATAAGAATTGGAATACGGGTGATTATTATCTGCGGACATATCATATCGTTCCGACGAATTCAACCAAACTGGAACTGACGAAAATTACGTATGATGCGCAGTCCGGTACATGGAAGGAATCAGAAAATGAAGGTGATACATATACCAATTATGTGAAAGATGGTGAAGAAGTAGCGGCTAATCCGCTGGAGGAATCTGATTATTATGCATTCTCTGATACATGGAAGGATGAATTCCCGGCTTCGGTTTCTGAAAACGCTGTAAAGGGATACGTAAGATTTAACTATGATTTTAATTACGGCTCAGGAAACTACCTTTATCTGGATGGCGGAAAGAAATATATCTTTGTCAATGATGAAAATATAAATATGAGTGTATTTCCGACTGAGGGCGGTTATGTATTTGAGCGTGTCAATGCAGCGCAGCCCTATTACTCATTCTCAGAACGGGTAGAGCCGGGAGAGGCATATCCTACCTACGCATATTCACAGGTGGACAATCCTGATTTCAAACCGACCTATATATATCATTATTTTGCATACAATACAAAACTGGTCTTTTCACCGAAACCGGCAGACACCGGAACAGGCAGTGGAAGTGACAGCGGCAGCGGCGGAAACAGCGACCAGACAGAAAAGGCCAAAGTCGGTGATACGGTTCAAAAAGACAACGGCGCATTCACGCTGACACAGGGCAGCGGTGGAAAGAACGAAGCCAAGATCAGTTCAAACGATCAGACCAAAGGAAAGAAAACCATTACGGTTCCGGCTGATGTTGAGATCGATGGCACGAAGGTTCCCGTTACCGCCATTGCCGATAATGCATTTTCCGGCAATACAAAGCTGACAACCTTGAAGTTCAAGGGTAAGAATTTAAAGAAGATCGGCAAGAAATCCTTTGCAAAATGCACAAAGCTGAAAAAGACATCGCTGCCTGACAGCGTGACGGAGATCGGCAAAAATGCATTTGACGGCGATAAGAATCTCAGCGATCTGACGATCAATGGGAACAACTTAAAGAAGGTTGGCAAGAACGCACTGCGCGGCATCAAGAAGAACGCGAAGGTAACCATTAAGGCAAAGAATAAGACGCAGTACAATAAGATCGTAAACATGATCAAAAAGGCGGGAAATAAGAAACTGAAATTCAAATTCAAGAAATACAAGAAATAAAAACCCGTGATGAAAAGGAGGGCATTATGAAACAGAAAACCAAAGGAATCCTGAAAAAACTGTTAGCAGTCGTAATGAGTATTTTGCTGCTGCCAACATCATTATTGGTCTGTGATGTTTCGGCACAGGAAGATGATGGTCCGGAAGTGATGGTTGTAGCGAATGATTATCTGGCTGCTTCTGAAAAAAATGAGAGCTTTTACTTTTATGACCCGTATAGTGAGCATATCTCCGGTGCATATAAGGGTGTCAGCTATGATGCAAAAACAAATACCTTAAAACTGGTCAATGCTGATGCACCCTTTATGAGTATTTATGTACATACTTATTCGAATCTGGCCATGGGCAAGGTGACAGTCGATGTAACAGGAACCTGCAAAATGGGTGCACTGGTAATTGCCGGCCCATCGGGCGTAAACTTTACGGGTTCCGGTAATCTGACGATCAATGCGCCGTATACCGGCACAATTTCTTACGGCGGTTACAAAAAACAGGTGACAAACGCTTATCCGTCGAACTATCAGTATGAATGCAGCGGTGCCGGTATCGCGATCCAGTCTGACGAATCCGTTCCTTCTATCGATGTGGCGAAAGAACTGACATTGACAATATACGGAAGTTCCAACACCGGTCATTTCAGTATGGAGAATGAAGAAACCGGGTACAGTACTCCGGGAAGTATCCGGATGAATATATCAGGGAACAAGGAAATTGCCATGGTAGAAAGTAAACTGGTAACCTATGGCGGAACAGCTACTCCTGCCCTTGCCTGGGACAGTACGTCAGATTTTTCGGAAGAAGCAGATCCTGACAATGCTGAAGTTTATTATGCGCCGTTAAAGCTTTCCTATGATAAGGTTTATTTTGGAATCGACAAAGATGGCAAATGTGATCTGACGGAAGATAATATGTATGTAAAGCGTACATATGAAGCAGTTGGTTATGGCCCTGATTATTATAAAATTGTAAAAAATGAAGAGGCTGATGGGTGGTCGATCTCCTTGGAAGAATCGGTGATCGGTTCAGAATCGGAGATCAAATCAGTTTCGGCGAATACAGTTAAGGCACGTACATTTACTCAAATTCCCTATGACAGTACAACCGGAGAGTTCAGTCTGAATCAGATGACGGACACGAAGTATGAACATGAATATAAATACGGCAGACTGTTTCATAAGGATAACAAAGATTATGTTGTTGTTCAGCTTACCGGAGCGTTCAATCAGGCAGTGATCCAAAATACAGGTATTGAAACAATCAAGGGTTATGCAAGCACATTCGGATATGCGCCTTTCAAAGATGGCGCCATGCTTGAGAAACCGGTTTCCATTATGAGACAGGAAAACGGCACGGATTATATGCTTGAAAAAGGGTACACCTGCAATATGCGTCGTAATTATTATGCAAATGCCGTATTGAAGAACTTAAAGCAGGTATTTTCACCTGCAGGCGCTTCATCCGGTGGCAGCGGCTCATCTTCGTCCCAGGCTGCAGCTCAGGCGGAGATTAAAGTACCGGAGGCAGGACAGCAGGAGACCGTTGACGGCGATCAGTATCAGGTAACGACCGGCGGTGACAATCCGGAGGCAGAGTATAAGGGTACAGAGAACAAAAATGAAAAGAAGGTAACCATTGACGCTACGGTTAAGATCGGTAATACTGACTGCAAGATCACTTCTATTGGAAAGAAGGCATTGGCAAACAATACAAAAATGCAGCAGCTTACCATTCCAGCTTCGATCCGGGAGATCAAAGAAGGTGCCTGCACGGGCTGCAAGAATCTGAAAAAACTGACCGTGAAGGGCAAGGGCCTGAAGAAGATCGGCAAAAATGCTTTCTCCAAGTGTGCAAAACTGACGGCTGCTACGCTGCCCGACAGTGTTACCGAGATCGGCAAGGGCGCATTTGACGGCGACAGCAAACTCGGCAAGATGACCGTCAACGGCAACAACTTAAAGAAGGTCGGCAAGAATGCACTGCGCGGCATCAAGAAGAATGCAACGATCACCATCAAGGCGAAGAATAAGACGCAGTATAACAAAGTCGTGAAGATGATCAAGAATGCCGGCAACAAGAAACTGAAATTCAAATTCAAAAAGTACAAAAAATAAGATGTAATCTCATTAGGGAGCGCCGCTTAAATTGCGGCGCTCTTTTTATTTTTTGGAAATGATATGGTGGAAATGGTAATGGCAATCTGCTATAATACGTTTGGCTATATCATTCATTTAGGTAGCGTAAAGTCCGGTATAGTATAAGTGTACGGAGCAGAAATGCAACTGGTCAATTTAGGGGATCTGATATGAAAAGCATCATGGTCATCGATGATGACATTTATATCAATAAATTATTAGAGGAGTCGCTGGTGGCGGAAGGGTATTCCGTGACAAAGGCATTTTCAGGAACGGAGGCTCTCGAGATCCTTTCCAAGGTTACGCCGGATCTGATCCTGATGGATCTGATGCTGCCAGGGCTGTCCGGAGAAGAGTTGCTGCCGAAGATCGGAAACATCCCGGTCATCGTAGTCAGTGCCAAAATCGATGTCAGCAACAAGGTGGACCTGCTCTTGAAAGGGGCAGTGGACTACGTGACCAAGCCCTTTGATATGAAGGAGCTTTTGGCAAGGATCGTGGTTGCCCTCAGAAAGCAGGAAAGCGCTAATGCATTGGAAAGTGATGTGATAACGGCAGGGAATATCCGGCTGGATACATCCCTTCTTACCGTTACCATGCAGGGACAGGATATTTCGCTGACAAGGACAGAATGCGCGATCCTAAAACTTTTAATGCAACATGAGGGCAGGTC
>JAFZNL010000115.1 GCA_017550925.1 Lachnospiraceae bacterium
CGGAAGATCCCGGATAATTTCATTAAGATCTCATCTTCTGGCATACTCCCGTATAAGATCAGTTTCGATATTTCCCTGTACATGTTGTCTCCCTCATATTGATTATTTGATCATCTGTCATGATCATTAGATCCGTGGTTCTATCATACGAAATATTGGAAAAGTATGCAATAAAAAAGACTGTCAGATCCAAAACGGATTGACAGTCCTTCATAGCATTTCTTATTCAGCATCCGGCTTTTCAACCTGAGCAATGGCGGATTTGTTCATGGGGATGCGGCAATGTCTGTCGCTGCCGAACTCCACGATCACGGTACCCTGCTCTTCGTTGATGTCAATGACCATGCCGTAAAAACCGCTGGTGGTCATTACACTGTCGCCGATAGCCAGGTCAGAGAGCATAGCCTCTATACGCTTGCGCTCCTTCTTTTGCGGCTGGGTCATGAAGTAGAACATCACGCCGATCACCACAACATACAAAACAAGTACCAATCCTCCGGAAAAAGGACTCTGTGCCCCTGCGTCTATCAAAACACCCATCTTATTATCTCCTTTTTTCTGTATTGTTCTTTGACAGTCCTGCTTACTTACCTTCCGTCAAGATAACTGATTTTGCAATCTCATCCTCCGGATATATGTCATCCCCATAGACCATCAATGCATATCTTACCAACTCGCAAGTAAATATGCAAGTATTTTTTATCTCCGATATGCTATTGCCAGTCCCACGAACCATCTCACTTTCCCGCATGCGCTTTAACTTGCTTTATTCCACGCTCTTTAAGGACTGTGCCATATCGATATTCTCCAGTTTCCGACGCATCAGCAGGCTGACAAGGAAGGTAAACAGGAATGTCATAATGATCGAATATACATAGCTTTCCCGGTGGATCACTACTTTGAAATGCACCATATCCACGATGATCTGCGCCATGACAAACCGGTGGAGCAAAACGCCAAGTCCCAGTCCTGCCAGGACGCCGAACAGTGTCAGCAGGTAGTTTTCCCGGAATACATAGGAGGATGTCTCGCCCGGATAAAAACCAAGCACCTTGATGGTTGCGATCTCTCGAAGGCGTTCTGTAATATTGATGTTGGTCAGGTTATACAGTACCACAAAGGCCAGCCCTGCGGCTGACAGGATCACCACCAGTACCACCAGGTTCAGGCTTTCCATCATATTGGTCATGCGGACTTTGAAATCTTCAAAAACAGAAACGCCGGTGACATTCTTATTCTTCGCGATCTTGGTCTGCGCCTGATATACATTCGCACCTTCCGGGAACATCACATAGGCTGCATTCAGATCCAGGTTAAAATCAGCAGGATGAACGATCACATAATTATAAACATGGTTTTCAAAAATGCCAGCCACCTTCAGCTGAACTGTTTCCATATCTTCACTTCGCAGGGTGATCTGATCCCCCTGTTCTATATGATAACGGTCTGCCAGCGCGACACAAAGCAGAACCTCCCCCTGTTTCGGAAGACTGATCTCTTTGCCGCCTGCCTCCTCATGCAGGTCGAAATAAGACGGAAACTGTTTTTGATTTTGCGGTGCCAGAAGGTTGATCCCTTTGACCGCATCCTTCATCACAAGGTCCCAGGCGCCTGTGGAAAGCAGCGTATAGCTTTCCGTCTCCCCCTCTAATAGCTTCAATAAAGAGGGAGGGATCTCATTCTTTGTCCCGTTCTTAAAATCCACCTGTGCATCTGCCGTTAAAATTTCATCATACTGGGCAGCTGCAAAACCTGCCACCGAATCCTTCATGCCAAAGCCGGTCAGCAAAAGGGCTGTGCATCCGCTGATCCCCACGATCATCATAAAGAAACGCCTTTTATACCTGAAGATATTCCGCACGGATACTTTATGCAGGAATTTCATGCGGTTCCAGATAAAAGGCAGGTATTCTAAAAATACCCGCTTGCCGGGTGCCGGTGCCTTGGGCCGCATCAGGCTGGCCGCGGTCTCAGCCAGTTCATAGCGGCAGGACAGCCAGGTTGTGCCGATGGAACACAGCAGGGCTGTGATCAGGGAAGCGGCTGCTAACTTTTCATCAAAATAGAACTGCAGCGGCAGTTTTAAATACATCATCAGATAGGCATACCAGATCACCGCAGGAAACAGGATGATACCGATCCCATAACCGATCACTGTTCCGAGGAAGGCTGCAAAGCCGCTGTAAAAAGTAAATTTTCCCATGATGTCCCTGGGCGTATACCCCAGCGCTTTTAACGTCCCGATATAACCGCGCTGTTCTTCCACCATCCTTGTCATGGTGGTCATGCACACAAGGGCTGCCACCAGGATAAAGAAGATGGGAAAGATCCTTGCCACTTGGGATACGATCTGGGAATCGCTTTCAAAGCAGGCATAACCGATATTGGTATCTCTGCCCAGCAGATAGGTTTCCGGCTCCTTTAGATCATCCAGTTCATCTTCCGCATCCCGGATCTTTTCTTTGGCGTCCGCGATCTTTTCATCAAACTCTGCCTTTCCGTCTTCATACTCAACCAGCCCGTCCTCGTACTCGGCAAGTCCGTCTTCATACTCCTTTTCCCCGTCGGTCAGTTCTTTCTTTCCCTTTTGCAGTTCCTTTTTGCCTTTTTCATATTCTGCTTTTCCGTCTTCGTATTCCTTTTTTCCATCTTCATATTCTTTGACCGATGAATTCCATTTGGCTACGCCTTCCCCATAGGCTTTTTTCGCATCTGCAATCTGTTTCTCCCCATTTTGAAACTGAGCAATACCATCCCTGTATTCCTGCATCCCCTTGTTATATTCAGCAAGTCCGTTCTGGTACTGTGCCACGCCGTCCTTATAGGCTGCCAGATTTTTCTGGTATTCCGCCATACCATCATTGTACTGCGCCCTGGACTGGGCCAGGGTCTGACGTGCCTGGGCAAGGGCTGCCTTAGCCGCCGCAAGGGATTGTGGATCCATCAATCCGTAAGCCTCGGCAGCGATGAGTTTCTGCTCTTCCTCCGCTAAGGCATTTTCTCCCTCATCGATCTGGGTCAGCGCTGCCATCAGCTGGGCAGATGCTGCATCCAGCTGCGACTGGGCGCTTTTCAGCGTCTCATCCGTCTGATCCAGCTGCGACTTTGCCTGATCCAGCTGTGCCTTTGCCTGGGTCAGCTTTTCCCGGTTTTCTTCTAATTCCTTCTCACCTTTTTCAATTTCGGCTGCAGCCATCTGGAGCTGCTTTTTTCCGTCATCCAGCTTTTCTTTACCGTCAGACAGTTCTCTCTGCGCATCCGTCAGCTCGTTGTTAGCATCTGCTAACTTTCCTTCATTCTTTGCAATCTCTGCTTTTCCGTCTGCGATCTCTTTTTTTGCATCCTCTAATTCTATCTTCGCATCATCCAGTTCTTTTCTTGCATCATCCAGTTCTTCCTGACCTTCTTTTTCTTTATCAGCCAGTTCCTGCTTAGCGTCTCCCAGTTCCTCGTTTGCATCATCAAGGATCCTCTGATACCTCGCATCAGCCCGTTGATCTGTAAAGTCCTCTAATTCTTCTTTCAGATCATCAATATAGTCTTTATATTCATCGGAATACAGAGGGAAACTTTGATCTGTCAGGACATAGATTTCCGAATACACTTCATCGGCATAGCCCTCCGGCGCCAGATAGGCAAAGCCGCTGACAGTTCCGTTACCAAGGGAGGTGCTGCCTCGTTCAAAATTGATATAGAGGGGAGATTCCGCAAAACCCACCACCTTGTATGCAGTATGGGTGAAATGGTCCGTCGTATCTTCCTCATTTTCCGATGAAAAACGGATGGTATCTCCTATGGCATAACCGCAGTTGCTCCGGTAATCCATCAGGATCTCATCATCTTTCTCGGGAAGCCGGCCCTCGGTTACCCAGAGGGTATTGACTTTTTCTGTTATACTGTGGGTTTTTAAGACGATATCGTTTCCTTCGGGATCGATGCAGATCACATCGAACTGATAAGAACCTTCCGCCGCGCTGATGTGCTCCCGGCCTTCAAAAGCCTCCACATCCTCGGTTTCCCATCCGAGCGTAGAAAGCAGGCGCAGGTCATAGAAATCATGTTTTTCATAAAAATCCTGAATGGTGCGTTTCATGGCCGGCGTGGTGATCCGGACCCCTGAGAAAAAGCCGACTCCCAATGCACAGATGGCAAGTATGGCAAAAAAGCGGCCAAAGGAGCCTGCTATCTCCCGCACGGTCGCTTTTTTCAACATGCTTTTTGAAGGCCTTTTGGAAAAGCCGTTTTTCGGCTGTTTGTACTTCACTACCATTCTATCGTTTCAATATCCGCTTTCTGCGGATTTAAGTATTCCTTTTCAATCTTTCCGCTTTTGACCGTGATGATACGGTCTGCCATGGCTGTCAGCGCCAGATTATGGGTGATGACGATCACGGTCATGCCGGTATTTTTACAGGTATCCTGCAGCAGCTTTAATACCGCTTTGCCGGTTACATAGTCCAGTGCGCCTGTGGGTTCATCGCAAAGAAGAAGCTTGGGATTTTTTGCCAGGGCCCTTGCGATAGCCACTCTTTGCTGCTCCCCGCCGGAGAGCTGTGACGGGAAGTTTTTCATCCTGTCCGCAAGTCCCACGTCCTGAAGGACCTGCGCTGCCGGCAGGGGATCCTTACAGATCTGGGCTGCCAGTTCCACGTTTTCCAGCGCCGTTAAGTTCTGTACCAGGTTATAAAACTGAAAAACAAATCCTACGTCCTGCCGTCTGTAGGTGGTCAGTTCCCGTTTGCGGTAAGCTGAGATGTCATTACCATCCACCAAAACGGTACCGGTTGTCAGGGTATCCATGCCGCCGAGGATATTCAGTATCGTAGTCTTGCCGGCGCCGGAAGCGCCCACAATGACAACAAACTCTCCTTTTTCAATGGAAAAAGAAACGCCGGATAAGGCGTGGATCTCCACTTCTCCGCTTTTATATGTTTTTTTGACATCGTTAAACTGCACGTACGACATACACAAACGCTCCGATAACTTCAGTCAGGTTCAAGATCCCGGTATAAAAAATGGAATGTTAAACGTAACTTTTATTCATTCTGTGGTGGATCATGACAAGAACCAGCGCAGCCAGGGAGATCACACCCAAAAAAGAGATAGCCGCCGACCCATAGGCATAGCCTTTGCTGACTCGGGGCTGCTCCTTTTCGATCCCAGCGGAATAAAAAGTCAGGCTGCAGTTGATCTGGGTTGCCGTCCCGAATTCATCCAGGATATATGCTACCTGTATCGGCGCATCGGTTCTCTCCACGGGAATCTTAAACTTTGCGTTGCCTTCTCTTTTTTCCGGTTCATAGGAGGCGCCATTTACGATCATTTTTTTGTAATAGACACTGTCCCATTCCACCAGGGCGATCATCTTCCCTTCTTTGATCTGCACCCGGACCGGACTAGTTACCGCAGCGCCGATGCTGCCGCCTTCCAAAAGGACAGGCATGGTATAGATCCCATCTTCAAGTCCCAGCTGGTCAATGGTTTTTCCGCCGGTCTCATCCGCGTAGACATTTTCAGTCGCAAAAAAAGCCATAAATAGAGAAAACAG
>JAFZNL010000116.1 GCA_017550925.1 Lachnospiraceae bacterium
AGCTGCATACATATCAGGAGCGTCCTCGCCACCTGCGGTCAGAGCCTGGTCAAGTGCCGGCTGATATGCACCGTCGGTAGTAGCGATGATAGTGGAGTTAACTGTGTAAGGGAAATCCGGATGATCTTCGATGTACTTGTCGATCATCTTGGGAATCTCATCAGTGAATGTCCACAGATTGATTGTGCCGCCTTCGCCGCCGTTTGCAGGTGCTGCAGACTCTTCGCCATCTTCAGGCTTAACAACATCGGAATCATCCTCTGCTGCTGCGTCATCTGCTGCTGCGTCGTCAGTTGCTGCTGCGTCGTCTGTCGTAGCTGCTGCATCGTCTGCAGGTGCTGCTGTGTCACCACCGCCGCAACCAGCAAGCATGGAAATTACCATTGCGCTTGACAGAAGTGTTGCCAAAAGTTTCTTTTTCATAAGAATCCTCCTTCTTAAAAAAAGTAAATGAATTGTGTTTCCCAGGTTTCCAAAGGCTGAAAACGCTCCTTTTCTTGCCCTTTTCGCCCGATTGTTCTGATTTTACTTCAAATAGGTCTTTTATTGATATCAAAATTCTGTTATAATTATCACAAAACTTTGAACGCCGGGCATTTTTACACAAATATCATAGTTGCAGGTGTGCCGCAACGCCAGTAAATACGCGGCTTTTCGGCTGTTCAAAAAAAATTTACAAAAAAATCACAATTTTACACAATTAGTCATAATTGTTCATAACACAAGATTTATCCGGGGGTAATTGACATGCGCTATACCTATCTTCTTCGATCTGTCGCTCAGCATCTCTGCTCAACAGTAAGATGGTACGACCAAAACCTGCAGCTAAAAGAAATGCACAGGTATGACCTGGACATTCACGATGAAGATATCACGGCTTACCTTCTCCATCAGGAGTCGATCCGCAACTGCCCTCTGGATATGCCGCTTTTCTTCTCCGTGGATGAAAAACTTGTAGGATGCACGATCCATACACGGGATGGTTTTTTCCTTCTTGGACCCGTCCGCTTCCAGATCAATCTGAACATCAACTGTAAAATACAGAGCAAGACGCCTTCTGAAGTAAGCAACCTCTATGCATCCCTCCCCTTTAGCCACGTATCGCTGTTCTGTGAGGATATCCGGCTGCTCTTTAATGTCGGACGGACCGGGGATGAAAACGAACCCTTCCTGGATGAAAACACACTTCTGGAAAAAAACTGCAAACAGGAAAGCACCTTTGATGACGCCATGCCATCTTTATATAAGAAAATCTTTGAAAATGTAGAAAACAACGTCTCTCACAATCCTTACAGCCACGAAAAACGCCAGGTGGCCGCAATACGTAACGGCAATACCGATACGCTGGCGGAAATTTTGGATGAAAGCTTCCCCGGACGTTACGGACAGCTGTCCGATGATCCCCTGACCCAGGAGATCTACATCGGGATTGTTGCCACGACCCTGGCATCCCGGGCCGCCATCGAAGGCGGCGTCCATCCCGAGATTGCCTTCTGCCTGTCGGACATTACCATCCGCAAGCTCTCTGAATGCAGCAACATCCGGTCCGTTCAGGACATCACAAGGCAGATGCAGATTGAATATGCGTCTTTAGTACACGAGCTGAAAGAAGGAAACGAAAAGCCAATACGAAATCGCGAAAACCCGCATATCACAAAATGCAAAGACTATGTTTTTTCCCATCTCCACGGAAAACTGACCGTCTCCGAGATCGCAACCTCTATCGGTCTTGAGGAAAACTACCTGTCTTCCCTGTTCAAACAGAATGAAGGCGTTTCTCTTTCTTCCTATATTGTTCAGGAAAAGATCAAGCTTGCCAAAAAGATGCTGTTGTACTTCGATTATTCCTATATTGAGATATCCAACTACTTGGGCTTTGCTTCCCAGTCCCACTTCGGACAAAATTTCAAAAAAGTCACCGGCATGACCCCCCGGGCTTTCCGGGACACCTATGCCGGCGAACATGGAATGATCCAGCCGAAGAAATGATACAGCTACGATCCGATCTATACAATCTATATGATGTATGACAAAATTACAGGGTAACTATTCAGAACCCATTCGCAAAACCGCTGCTACGCAGCTTTCCTTTTGCTCATGTATGGCTTCTCGCCATATGGATTTGCAAAAATACAGTCCATTATGCAAGCATATGTCCTGTATTTTTGTCAAATCCGCATGGTTCTAAATAGTTACAGGTAACGGAACATTTCCTTTGCCTGTTCTTTTTTTGCAGTATCCTGCACATCCAGGACCTCGACCTTAACCTCGCGGTTTCCGAAACTGATGGTGATGATATCCCCCACCTTTACTTCTGCTGAGGCCCTTGCAACTTTTTCCCCGATCATGACCCTGCCTGCATCGCAGGCTTCATTTGCCACAGTGCGGCGCTTGATCAGGCGTGATACTTTCAGATATTTATCCAGTCTCATAATTACCTCTTGTTAAATTTATACTTAATTTCTATAAACTTCGTCTTACGACAGCTTTGCGTTGCATCAATTTATTATAACTACTTTTAATTTTTAAACCACTTTTCCTATTCGCCTTCCGCCTTCTTCTTCGTCGGTCCTTCTAAGCGCATATACAGGTACGAAATGCCGATAGCCAGGATACCTACCACAAAGGACAGAATCACCTTGTCTCCGGAAGACGAATCCGCAAAATCGGAAAACAGCAGCTTCGCGCAGACAAAAAGCGACAGAACCAGTCCATACAATCTGAGAGGTTTTTGTGACACAAAGAATCCGGCACCGACACAAACAATGGCAAGCACCATCAACAGGATACTGGTGATGACCGGTTTGTCAATCCGATAGACAATGATCATCCAGGTAAAATACCCTGCCAGCACCATATTTCTGATATTCTGCCGCTTCTCACCTCCAATTGCATAGATTTTTCCGAACAGCAGAAAGATCAGCGCCAGCCCCAGCAGAAGCACGATGGTCAGCGCAATATAGGAGTACTTCTCCGCCGAGATCGCAATGGAACCAAGCACCCAAAGGCCGCCAACCACCAGCCCGAAGATCTTCACGCCCTCAAAATACTTATCCCGCATGCTTTCAAAGAAGGCAAACAGCACAAGGCAGGCAAGCAGGAACAAAAGCCCCAGGGGCACTATAATCCTTGCCTCGTCAAAGGCGGTTACGACATAGGCCTGCAACGTCATCATCATGATGATCTCATGCGCCGCTTTGAAGGTGTGCAGATAGAATACCGAAAGAACGAGCACCGCAAGGATCAGATATTGCATATTGGAAGGATCCTCGACACCTGAAATGAACACCCACGCCGCATACAGCGAAGCGATCAAATTGGCCACTGCCAGTTCTTCTTTTGCAGACAGGACCTTAAAGCACAAGAGCACACAGGCCACAGCGATCATGTGGGCGCCATGCTCTTTTCCGATGGTAATACCCAGGACGAAAATGGAAAGAATGTATAAATGTGCCCATCTGAAATTTGTTTTTTCCCTGTCGAGGAAAAAGCCGAAGCCCATGGCAGCCGCAAGTAATACGGCAGAAACGATCAAAACAGCCAGCTCGGTTTCCCCGCTGTCTGCCGTAGTCACCCACAGCAGCAGCAAAAACGAAAGCACGATCTCGCCGATCAGGGCAAGGATGCTCATGGCCGATCCTTCATCATCGCTGCGTCCGATCAGCATATCGATCACGATCAGACCTACAAGGAAGACACAAACAGCAATACTTGCACCATCCTTCACATCCCGGTTCGACATAAAGAGCATAATGATGAAATAGCAGGCCATCAGGATATTGGCAATACCATGGATGAGCGGAAGCGCTTTTTTGAAAGTTTTGTTCGGAAGGCAAAGATAAAGAGCGTTCACGATCAACAGGATCACAGCCGGAATAATAAAATCCGTTGCCTGTTCAAACTTCCGGATCGGCAAAAACGAGATATAGCAGCCCAGGATGCCGATGATACGCAGCAGTCCTGAATCCTTATGCCTAGCAAAGAGCAGGGCAAATACCGAAACGCCGATGGTCACCAGGATCGCCACGGTAGCGCTCATGGTGCCCAGATACAGATAATTCAGTATGGTTGCCGTATATAAAATACCCAGTCCGATACCAGACACCACCTTGGAAAAACTCTCCAGATGCTTTTGCAGGACAATCTCCGAAAAAGCGATCACCACTGCGCCGAGAACATAGAGGGCGATTCCCTGGGATAAGGTATCCATATAGTTCTTGCCAAACAGGATCATGGAAAGGATCACCAGCACGGCGCCCACGATACTGAGCACCATTCCGCCGAAATGGAATTCCAGGGATTGTTTTTTCTCCGGCGCCTGTGATACGGGCGGTTTTGCCTGATAATCGAAAGAGTTTCCAGCCGCTGCCTGCGCGACGCCAGGTGCAGCAAAAGTGCCGGCCTGACTATTCACCATATTTACGCCTGTTTGCTGCTCTGATCCTGCACCTGCCAAATTCTCCACATACGCATGAATACTCGCTTCATCCGCATGCGCTTCATTTGTCTGAGAAATCAAAGACCCGGTACCGTCAGCTTGCCATCCGTCTGCTGAAGCCTCACCTGCCGTCATGATAGCTGCAGTCTCCGGTGTTTTACTACTATCCGCTGCATCCGGCCGGGCCGTTTCTGTTCCGCTTTCAAAAATACTTCTTCCAAGAAGCGGATCCGCCTGCTCGGTACTCTGCCCTGATGTCAGTACCGGCTGTTCTGCCACCGGCGTCTTTTCTGTTGCCACAGGCTGCGCTGCCGACGTAGTCACTGCACCATTCAGATGCGCCAAGTATTTGGCATGATTTTCCTTCAGGTTGGATTCCATCTGCACAAGGACTGCCTGTTGTGCCAGAGCCTTTTGCTCCATGGCCCGCAGATAATTCATAAAGGCAGGATCTTTGACATCCTTCATATATTCACGGATCTCGTCCACCAAGCCGGCATTTGATGTGCCGGTCTTTTCGG
>JAFZNL010000117.1 GCA_017550925.1 Lachnospiraceae bacterium
CTGCCTATTCCGCCATACCCGCAAACCTTTCCATCCGATTAGATGAAAAACGACCCAGACGGGACTCGAACCCGTGACCTCCGCCGTGACAGGGCGGCGCTCTAACCAACTGAGCTAAAGGTCCAAATGCATTCTGAAACGAAATTGTTCCAAAAGAAAAAAGCCGATGATCGGACTCGAACCGATAACCTGCTGATTACAAATCAGCTGCTCTGCCAATTGAGCCACATCGGCTTTTACATAAAGCGGATTTTTACAACCGCTCTATTAAACTACCATATTTGGGTACCTTTGTCAACAAAAGATTTATGATCAGATACCCTTATTTGTCACCCTCAATGCTCACGCATTGCATATCCGTCATCTTCCTCGATCATACGGATCATAATATCTGCGATCGCAGGGTCAAACTGTGTGCCGCGGCCCCTTTCAATCTCTGAACGGACAACATCCTGCGGCAGCGCGTCACGATAGCTTCTGCGGCTGCTCATGGCGTCATAAGCATCAGCTACTGCAATGATCCTTGCTTCAATGGGGATATCCGTTCCGGCCTTTCCGTCAGGATAACCGGTTCCGTTGTATTTCTCATGGTGCCACATTGCGCCGGTTGCCAGCTGCGGCATCGCCTTGATATTCTCCAGAATCCTTGCGCCACGCTCCGGATGGGATTTGATCAGCTCAAATTCCTCCTCCGTCAGCTTCGCAGGCTTATTGATCACGGCATCAGGGACGCCGATCTTGCCCACATCATGCAAAAGTCCCATCATGTAGATATCTGACTGCTGCTGCTCCGTATATCCCAGCCTCGCAGCAATATCTCTCGAATACTTCGCCACCCTTCGGGAATGACCGTTTGTATAGGTATCCTTCGCATCGATTGCGTCCGCTATGGCAAGCACCACCTGGATGGATAGCTCTTCATTTTCCCTTGTCTTTTTGATAACCTCAGATTCCAGGTCCCTTTGCAGGCAAACCAGTTCAATGGTATGACGCACTCTCATGACCAGCACGTCCGGCACGAAGGGTTTTTTGATAAAATCCATCGCACCAAGAGACAGGCCCTTAGTCTCAGCCGATTCATCGTCATTGGCTGTCAGGAAAATCACCGGGATCTCTTCTCCGCCCATGGTCTTTTCCAGATCCCTGATCTTGACAATGGTCTCAAATCCGTCCATTTCCGGCATCATTACATCCAACAAGATCAGATCCGGACGGTTTCCCTGGGATACATAATCAAGAAGAAGCTGACCCGACTTAAAAGCCGTCACGCGCATCCCGTTTTTACTCAGGATCATTCCGGCTGTTCTGAGATTCATCGCGTCATCATCTACAACGGCAATCCATTCTGCCATCTTCATTCCTCCTTCGATCAGTTGTGCACCCCCAACAACTAATCTTAAGTATATCACACTTCTCGCCGTGTTCCTATCACTTTTTTTACAAAAGAAAAACAAAAATCCGCAAACAACCCATCTTCGGAATGTTTGCGGTTCTTTACTTAGTGCCGGCAGCGGGACTTGAACCCGCACGTGGTTGCCCACAACAGATTTTGAGTCTGCCTCGTCTGCCATTCCGACACGCCGGCGCACTGCTTGTCAGAAGACTTCTTTTCTCCTGACAAATCAGTAGTTTATCATAGATAAGAATACTTTGCAAGTAAAAACTATTTTTGAACCTATTTTACTCGCACTGCTTTTTTCATTAATATCTTTTATGGATTGAATGTCACGTTTGATCATTCTGCCGTCCTCATTCTTTGAGTAGTTTTCCAACATAATGTTGAATGTACGACGAGCTGCAAAAACAATCTTTTCCTTTTATCTTACATAATCACTGTTGTTGCATCTTTCTTTTTCTTCAAAAGGCTTGCATACTTCTTCTTTTTAGTCTTCGGCACTTTGATTTTGGCTTCTCCGCTGATCTTCTTGAATGCCGATTTGCCGACATAGTAAATGTTCTTGGACTTGATCTGCACGCTTTTCAGTTTCGGGCAGTTATAAAACGCTTTTTTTCCGATCCAGGTCACGTTCTTGCCGATGATGACTGTTTTGAGCTTTTTGCAGCCGTTAAAGGCACTCACGCCGATGTACCTGACAGAGAATTTTTTTCCTTTGTAAGTGACGCTGGCAGGGATCGTGACCTTGCTTTTTTTCGTGCAGCAGTCAGATACTTCTGCATAGCCGCCTTCGATGGTGTATTCCAGGCCGCCATAGACGAAGGGATCAAATTCTTCATCTTCTTCTGCTGCCTTTTTCTGCGGTGTCTGCGTTTGGGCATTGTTTCCGCCCGCAGAAGGCTGCTGCGTGGTGTTGACTGCTGTGTTTGTAGTTGTGCTGCTTTCAGCATTGTTTCCGCCGTTATCCGTCTGTGCGGGATCTGGATCTGGCTGCTGCGACGGGATTGCAGATGGATCGACTGTGATGTGGAAAGTGACGGTGTTGCTATCCAACACTTTAACAACAAAGTCCGTATTGCCGGGTTTTAAGGCCGTGAATTCCAACTGGAACTGGTCATTTGCAGGATTTGTCACAGTCACCTTTACGACAGAATCATCACTAAATGTGTATTGCAGGTCTTCAAGAGAAACAGTTGACATGGCGTGTACCATTTTCCAGAAGTTTTCGTTTTCCATGACAAAAGATGTCTCTGTGGTTGAATTATAATACATGTCCTGTGTATAGATTTCCGTTTTCGGCGGTATGATAACAGGATCCTCTCCGCCGTTGCCACCACCGCTGCCTGTACCTGTTACCGTAACCTTTATCGTGTCGGTAATCGTTTTACCATTGGTCAGTATGTTGTCTTTGAGCGTTACCGTGATCGTGGCTTCGCCGGGTCCAACTGCATCAAGGCATCCACTTAAGCCGGTACTTGATTTCGATACCTTTACAACGCCTTCATCAGACGATGTATAGGTA
>JAFZNL010000118.1 GCA_017550925.1 Lachnospiraceae bacterium
GCGGTATTTCAACAGAAATCCCAGGATCCCCAAGACCATGCTGCAGCAGTACCGGGAAGGTCTGATCATCGGCAGTGCCTGCGAGGCGGGAGAGCTGGTACGAGCAATTTTGGATAACAGGAGCGATGAGGAGATTTCCTCCATTGCAAGGTTCTATGATTATCTGGAGATTCAGCCCATCGGGAACAATGCCTTCATGATCGAGGATGATGAGCATCATGAGGATATCCATACCGAGGAGGATCTGCGGGATATCAACCGCAAGATCGTCAAGCTGGGTGAGACCCTGGGCAAGCCGGTCTGTGCTACCTGTGATGTGCATTTTATGGATCCGGAGGATGAGCTTTACCGTCGCATCGTGATGGCAGGCAAGGGCTTTAAGGATGCGGATAACCAGGCGCCGCTGTTCCTGCGTACCACGGAAGAGATGCTGGATGAATTTGCCTATCTGGGCATGGATAAGGCCAGGGAAGTGGTCATTGACAATCCGAATCTGATTGCTGATATGGTGGATCCCGTGCAGGCAGCAAGGCCGGATAAGTGTCCGCCGGTGATACCGGACAGTGACAAGACTCTGCGTGATATCTGTGAGCGCAGGGCAAAAGAGATCTACGGAGAGGACTTGCCGGAGGTCGTGAAGGAGAGGATGGACCGGGAGCTGGATTCCATCATCAGCAACGGCTTTGCGGTGATGTATATCATTGCACAGAAACTGGTGTGGAAATCCGTGGAGGACGGGTATCTGGTAGGTAGCCGAGGCTCCGTGGGATCCTCCTTTGTGGCTTACCTTTCCGGTATCACGGAGGTGAATTCCCTTTCTGCCCATTACCTCTGTCCAAAATGCCATTATGTGGATTTTGATTCCCCGGAGGTAAAAGCCTTTTCGGGGATGGCAGGCTGCGATATGCCGGATAAACTCTGTCCGGTCTGCGGCGAGCCCCTTTCCAAAGAAGGATTTGATATTCCGTTCGAGACCTTCCTGGGATTCAAAGGTGATAAGGAGCCGGATATCGATCTGAATTTCTCAAATGAATATCAGTCCAAGGCCCATAAATATACAGAGGTTATCTTCGGCGACGGACAGACCTTCCGTGCCGGTACCATTGGTACCCTGGCGGAAAAAACCGCCGCCGGCTATGTTAGAAAATACTATGAAGAGCACGGCGAGAACAAGCGCCGCAGTGAGGTGGAACGTATTGCCAAGGGATGTACGGGTATCCTGCGTTCTACCGGCCAGCATCCCGGCGGTATCGTGGTATTGCCCCTGGGCGAGGATATCAATTCCTTTACGCCGGTACAGCATCCCGCCAACGATATGACTACCAGCATCGTGACCACGCATTTTGATTATCACAAGATTGATCATAACTTGCTGAAACTGGATATCCTCGGGCATCTGGATCCCACCATGATCCGTATGCTGCAGGATCTGACAGGGGTGGACCCGGTGACGATCCCGCTGGACGACAAGAAGGTTATGAGTCTGTTCCAGGATTTAAGTGCCCTGGGGATCACGGCAGACGATATTGACGGCTGCCCGTTGGGCGCAAGAGGTATTCCGGAATTTGGTACGGACAATGCCATTGGCATGCTTCTGGATACCAAACCCCAGTCCTTTACGGACCTTGTGCGGATCTCGGGACTTGCCCACGGCACAGACGTATGGGAAGGTAATGCCAAGACACTGATCCAGGAGGGCAAAGCCACCATTTCCACAGCCATCTGTACCAGGGACGATATCATGATCTATCTGATCGATAAGGGCCTGGAAAAGGGCGAATCCTTTGATATCATGGAAAATGTCCGCAAGGGAAAAGTGGCAGGCGGAAAGTGCAAACAGTGGGGTGCCTGGAAAGAGGATATGGAAAAACACGGTGTGCCTGACTGGTACATCTGGTCCTGCGGCAAGATCCAGTACATGTTCCCGAAGGCCCATGCCGCCGCATACGTTATGATGGCATGGCGCGTGGGATATTGCAAAGTGTATTATCCGCTGGCGTACTATACCGCATATTTTTCCATCCGTGCAAAAGCCTTTAACTATGAGCTCATGTGCCAGGGACCGGCGAGAGCAAATGCTGAATTGGCCAGGCTAAAGAAACTGAAAAAAGAATTGCAGCAGAAAAATGAAAAACTGCAGGCAAAGGATGAGGATACCATTTCCGACCTCCAGTTGGTACAGGAAATGTATGCAAGAGGGCTGAGATTTACGCCGATTGACATATATAAAGCCCATTCCCGCAGATTCCAGATCATTGATGGTAAGATCATGCCGGCCCTTTCTGCGATAGAAGGCATGGGCGAAAACGGTGCTGAGCAGTTTATGGAAGGCGCCAGGGGCGAACCTTTCATCTCCATCGATGACTTGAGAAACCGGACAAAGGCACCGGCAAAAGTAGTGGATAAAATGAAGGAACTTGGGCTGCTGAAGGGCTTACCGGAATCAAATCAGTTGAGTTTATTCGACGTTATGTAAACTGTAGTGTTATCGAAGCGGTGAATCATATTCCCATATGCTTCACCGCATGCACATAAAGAATTCACTCGCAATAAAAGGAGCAACCATGTCCGACTGGTACAAGAAAATGGCTTTCTATCAGATCTGGATCCGTAGCTTTGCCGACGGTAACGGCGATGGGATCGGAGATCTGCTGGGAGTTTATGAAAAACTGGAATATATCAAGAAGCTGGGAGTGGACGGAATCTGGTTCTCGCCCATCTATCCATCGCCCAATGCAGACTTTGGTTATGACATCTCAGACTATCGCAATATCCATCCGGATTACGGAACCCTGGATGATTTCAAAAGGGTTCTGGAAAAAGCCCACTCTCTGGGGCTGAAGGTGATCATGGACCTTGTGGTGAACCATACCTCCGATGAGCATCCCTGGTTTTTGGAGAGTCGTAAGGGCAAGGACAATCCCTACAGCGATTATTATATCTGGAGGGACAACCCCAACAACTGGGATTCACTCTTTGAAGGCAATGCCTGGGAGTATGACGAGGTAAGAGGGCAGTATTATCTGCACATTTTTGCAAAAAAGCAGCCCGACCTGAATATGGATAACCCCGCTGTGAGAGCGGAAGTGGAAGGAATCCTGAAGTTCTGGCTGGATATGGGCGTGGATGGTTTCCGGGAGGATGTGATCAATTTCATTTCCAAAAAAGAGGGCCTGCCTAACGGCGTTCCCTTCCTTCCTGCGGTCAACGGCATGATGCATTACAAGGACGGACCGCATATCTACGAGTATAATCAGCAATTCAGGAAGGTCTGTCAGCAGTATGACTGTTTCCAGATCGGTGAAGGTCCCATGACGACCTTGCAGTCGGCTCTGAAATACCTGACAGGTCCGGGCAAGTCCCTGGATATGATGTTTTCCTTTGATCATATGATGGCGGACTGTATGTACACGGAGTATATGCACAGACCCTTCTCTTTGGTCAAGTTTAAAAAAGCGATTTCCAAATGGCAGTACGGTCTGGCCGGCAGGGCCTGGAATGCACTGTATTTAGAGAACCATGATCATCC
>JAFZNL010000119.1 GCA_017550925.1 Lachnospiraceae bacterium
ATAAAGCCAAACTGGATTCCATTAAAGGTATTGCAGAGCGTTACGACGGATATAATTCCAGTATCAAGCGTGTCATGGAGGAAAAGGAATCCGACAGCGATATCATCGGGGTTGTAGCTGATATCATCAAGGTGGATAAAAAGTATGAGACTGCCATCGAGACGGCCTTGGGCGGAAATATCCAGAATATCGTTACGGAGAATGAGGCCTGCGCGAAGCGGATGATCGAGCTTTTGAAGCGGGAAAAAGCCGGAAGGGCAACCTTCCTGCCGCTGGAATCCGTGACCCATCCCCAGGAGTATAAAACACCGGAAGTATTAAATGAAAAAGGTGCCATCGCCCTGGCTTGTGACCTGGTAACAACAGATAAAAAATACGAAAATGTGGCAAAGACCCTGCTTGGCAGGATTGCCGTTGTGGAAACCGTGGATCAGGCTTTCAAGATTGCACGGAAGTTTGATTATGCGGTTCGTCTGGTTACCCTGGAGGGGGAACTCATTGCCCCCGGAGGTGCTGTCAGCGGCGGTGCCTTCCGTCATTCCGGCAATCTGCTGGCAAGAAAAAGAGAGCTGGAAGAGCTGGAAAGCAGCGTAAAGAGATATTTAAAGAGTATCGATACACTGCTTAATGAGATTGAAGAAGCAAAGCAGCAGCGTAAAAAAGTCCGCAGGGATATCGATGATAAGAAGGAACAGATCCAGCGGAAATTCATTGAGCAAAATACAGCCCGGCTGTCCGTTATGGCAGCGGAAGAGAAAAAGCAGCAGGCCGGCGCCGGTATCGAAGAGCTTGCCAAAGAGGTAGGCAATATCGAGACACAGCTTGCGGAAAATGAAACCGCAAGAAAGGATGCAAAGGAGCGCCTGCTGGCAAGCGAAAAAGAGGAAAAAGAACGCGAGAAAGCAATCGAACAGCAGCAGATCGCCTGCGATAAACTCTCGGAAGAAGAACAGCAGGCAATGGACAAGGTATCTCGTCTGTCCATCGAGGAACAGACCAGTGCCCAGAAACAGGATTTCATGCAGCAAAATGCTGACAGGATCAGGGCAGATATCGACCGCGTGACGCAGGAACTCAACGAGATCATTGATTCCTTAGAGCAGTCCAAAACCGATACCGAGCAGAAGAAAGAGGATATCGAGAAACTGAAGGAAACCATCAAAGCTTCCTACAGTGCACAGGATGAGGATAAGGAAAAGATCGAGGAGTATCAGAAAAAGAAACAGGAACTGACGGAAAAACAGAAGAACTTTTTCAAGGAAAGAGAAAGCCTTTCCGACCGGATCTCAGCTTTGGATAAAGAAGCCTACAGACTTGCAGGCCAGAAAGAAAGGATGCAGGAGTTTATCGACGGCCGCATCAACTATATGTGGAACGAGTATGAGATCACTCTTTCCGATGCCCAGGAGCTTAGGGATGAGGAAATGACGGACCTTCCCGGCATGAAGAAAGAAGCAGCCCAGCTGGGAGAAGAGATCAAAGCCCTTGGCAACGTGAATGTGAATGCCATCGAGGAATACCGTGAGCTGATGGAGCGATATACCTTTATGACCAGCCAGCATGATGACCTGGTGGGCGCAGAGGAACAGCTCCGTGAGATGATCGAAGAACTGGATGAAAATATGCGCGTGCAGTTTACCGAGAAGTTCGGACAGATCACCCAGGAATTTGATAAGGTCTTTAAAGAAATGTTCGGTGGCGGCGTGGGCACCTTAGAGCTGCAGGAAGAAGAGGATGTGCTGGAAGCGGGCATCCGCATCAATGCACAGCCCCCTGGAAAGAAACTGCAGAACATGATGCAGCTTTCCGGCGGCGAGAAAGCACTGACAGCCATTGCACTTTTGTTTGCCATCCAGAACTTAAAGCCTTCACCTTTCTGTCTCTTAGACGAGATTGAGGCTGCATTGGATGATTCTAACGTGGGACGTTTCGCAGGCTATCTGCATAAACTGACGAAGCATACCCAGTTCATCGTGATCACCCACAGACGCGGCACCATGGAACGTGCCGACCGACTTTACGGTATCACCATGCAGGAGAAAGGTGTATCTGCGCTTGTAAGCGTAGACCTCATAGAGAAAGACTTAACTGCTTAATTATTCGGAGATTAACATGACAGATCAAGATAATAACCAAACCACACCAACCCCCTCCCACGCACCCCGTACTGCGGCAGAAGCGGTAGCCATGATGAAGGGCCAGGCATATGAACCTACGGCCCAGGAGATCCGCGCAGCCCAGGCTGACCAGGAGAGGATCCGGCAGCAGCATGCCAAGGAGCGGGAAGAGGAAGAAAAAAGAAAAGCAGAGGAAGAGGCAAGAGTGCTTGCCAGCATTGATAGTGCCAATGCAGGCCTGTTTGACCGCCTGAAAGACGGACTGTCCAAGACCAGGGACAATTTTGTCAGCAACCTGGACATGGTATTTTCCGGCGCTTCTGCCATAGATGACGATTTTTACGAAGAACTGGAAGAGATCCTGATCATGGGTGATGTGGGCGTGCATGCCACGGAAGAGATCCTTGACAGGCTTCGGGACCAGGTAAAAGAGAAAAAGATCAAAGATCCCATGGATTGTAAGGAGCTGCTGATCGAGAGCATCCGCGAGCAGATGTCGGTAGGACAGGCAGCTTATGATTTTGAGACAAAGCAATCGGTTGTCCTGATCATCGGTGTCAATGGTGTGGGCAAGACCACCAGCGTCGGCAAACTGGCATCCAAGCTGAAAA
>JAFZNL010000120.1 GCA_017550925.1 Lachnospiraceae bacterium
AACAGCAAGAAAAAAGCCATTGCCTTGAAGTGGAAAAAAATCAGTGGTGCCAAGGGATATGAGATCCAGTATTCTACAAAGAAGAATTTCAAAAAGAACAGTAAGACGAAAACCACCAAGAAGGTTAAATATACCATAAAGAGCCTGAAAAAGAAAAAGACCTATTACGTCAGGGTAAGGGCTTATAAAACCGATGTCGCCGGTAAAAAAGTTTATGGTAAGTGGAGCAAGGTAAAGAAGGTAAAGGTGAAGAAGTAACAGAAGGGATGCTCTGAAATGAGAAGGTCAGAGGGGATGGAGAAAGTTTGGAAATTTCATATCAGCAAGGCAGCAGGCAAATGGCAGCAAAAATGCATGATCGCAGTTTTGCTGGCAGCTTTGATGCTGCTGGGATTCTCGGGGTCTGCGTATGCAGATCCCGAAACTGCATTATTGAAGAATGAAGATGGGAAGTTCCTGACAGGTGAGATGGCAGGATTGGAAATCGGTGCAAACGATGATGCTGACGTCGCTATTGATGAAAATGCTGACGAAACGATCACCGGTGAAACAGACGGCCGTGACTACGATGATGATGACGATGAGCCGGTGTATTCAGACACGGCTTTATCTGCCTTGTCCATTGAAAACGCAAAGCAGCTGGCTGACGGAAGCTATTTTGATACATTAAACTTCAAAGGCCTTTACTTTCTGCGGCTGGAGGGAATGATCAAACCGCGGACAAAAACAAAGATCTTAGTTTCTTCCTCGAACACATCCGTTGTCAGCCTGAAAGAGGGGTTTGCAGAACGGGAATTTGAGGGATACTCTTTTAATGGCAGAGAAAAAGAACTAAGCTGGGATATCGAGCTGAACCTGAATGATTACGGGAAGGCAGATGTGGTCATACAGGCCGGAAGCTCTGTCTGCAGGGTGCATCTGTATAACTGTCCGGAGGACGTGGATCAGCTGAAAGTATCCAAGAAATCTTTTGACATGGCGCTTTTGACCTGGACGCCCCGGGGAGTTTGCGACGGCTACTACGTTTACCGGTTCGTGCGGGACGCTGCGGATCGAAATGACTTAAAACCCGTCATGACGCTGCCGGGGAATGTATCTTCCGCGGAGATTAAATGCGATCCCTATACAAGGCAGGAATTCTTTATCCTGCCCTTTATGAAAACAAATGAGGGAAGTGTCTTTTTCGAGGACTGGAAACTGGGCGCTACGGACTACCCGGTCCGTGACGGGGATGTTGCGATCCGTCTGATGGATGATGCAAATAACAAACCCGGCACGGATCTCTCATCTGCCATAACTGTTGTAAAAAATGCGGGAAAGGGCCAGAGTGTCACCTGGCATCAGGTGGCAGATGCAACTGCCTGGCAGCTTGTCAGAAGCGAATCGGAAAACGGAACCTATCAACCGGTGACTGACTGGATGACGAAAGGGTATCAGGCACAGATCGCAGGAAAAGGCGGCCATACATATTATTACAGATTGCAGGTCCGGTATCCGGATGGAAAAACCATGCAGTCTGATGAGGTTTCTGAATATCTGCCGCCGGCAAAAGCGGCCACAAAAAAATCTGTCCCGGTAAAGACCAAACAAACACCCAAAAAGGGACAGTATTCGGAATGGGAAGCCTGGTCCTGCGCCGATGAAACCTATTACTATCAAAAAGGCGGCAAACTTCATGTTGTGGTGGTCAGGGGGACAAAACTCTATGATTATACCCTGAGCGGAAAACTGAAGATCAAGAAAAAGAAGACCGTCAATATCGGAAAACACGATACCTGGGGCGCATTCTACTATGGCGAAGATGGAAACTACTATGTAGCTACCGGATTTTTGAATGATGAGGAGAATCCTGACAAGACTGTGATCAAAGTCGTCAAGTATGACAGCTCCTGGAAAAAGTGTGGGACCTGCAATATCAAGGGAAATGCGTATAATATGTATGTGGGTATCTGGGATCAGTTCAAGGCCGGTAACGGGCGTATGGCAATGAAAGGTGATACGCTGATCCTGTTTTTGGCAAGGGGCATGTTTACATGCGATGACGGCGCAAGACATCAGAGCAATATCTGCTTTGCGATCCATACAAAGGATATGACCTACAATACCTCGAATATGAGTTATGTCAGTCATTCCTTTAATCAGTTTGTAAAATTCAAAAAAGATGCGGTGTACCAGTTGGATCACGGAGATGCATATCCGAGGGCGTTGCGCCTGACCATTACGGAGCAATATGATCCCTATCATATCTATGGAGTGGGAGAAAACCGCGGGTTTGATTATTACGTTACAGATACCACAATTGATCCTGTGGAAGTTAATCTGCTCAAAGCCGTCGGGAATACCGGGGATAATTATACGGGTATGAATGCTTGTGGCATGGAGGTCGGAAAAAACCATGTGCTGGTAACCGGCAAATCCACGCCCCAGGAACAGAAGATCGCAGGAGTGACGGGGAACAAAAAGTCCTATCAAAGAAATGTATTTCTGATTACCTGTAAAAGAGACGGCACGGATATCCGCCTGCAGTGGCTGACAAAGTACAATCCTAAAAAGTCAAAGACCACCGTCGGAGAAAGCCGGATCGTCAAGATTTCGGATGACATGTTTGCAATCCTGTATTCCACTTATGAGGGAAAGGATGCAAAGGGCGTACTCCATTATGTGCTGGTAAATGATGAAGGAAAAATCCTGGTAAAAAAGAAATACAAGAATATGATCTTTACCGGCGGCACCCAGCCCATCCTATTTGACGGACGGATCTTCTGGTCAGATGCGGAAGAAAAAGACGGGAAAAGCCAGGTTTATCATTACGGCATCCCGGTGGTACAAAAGTGAGCGTAAGCAAACCGGTATGCAGTTTTCTTTAAATCACCGGGCAACATAATTATATTGCGGTAAGGTCAATGTTGTGCTATAATATTTGGGATTGTGGCAACATGGTAGCAATAGCCGGATGTGGCCGCGGATAAGACTATAATGAGATAATATGCGAAAGGCATTAAAAGGAGGATTTTTTTACAATGAGCGTACAGGTAGAAAAACTGGAGCATAACATGGCGAAACTGACCATCACGGTTCCTGCAGAGGAGCTGAATGAGGCGGTCAAGAAGGTATATCAGAGACAGAAAAAGAGCATTTCTGTTCCCGGTTTCCGGAAAGGTAAGGTACCTCTTGCCATGGTTGAGAAGATGTACGGCAAGGGAATCTTTTTGGAGGATGCGGCAAACGATCTGTTTTCTCCCACCTATGCAAAAGCTTATGACG
>JAFZNL010000121.1 GCA_017550925.1 Lachnospiraceae bacterium
ATGCCATCATCAGCACTTCACCGGTCTTTTCATCCTGTACGATACAGGGCACCAGACCGTTTTCACCTTTTTTCAGTTCCGCGAAAGGAATGGCAGGCTCAAAAAGAACCACTGCGATCCCCTGCTCACGGCACAGTTTTTTCAGCGTCGCAATACTGGAAACATTCTCATTGACAATATTGCCTGAGATACCGGATACGTTGGGTTTTGCCATGATGGCAAACATCTTATCCAGAGAGATCTCCGGCAAAAATACAATACAGGGAATCGTAGATGCGCCGAGGCAGTTCTTCAGGGCATGCTCATCGATGAGGATCAGCTCCCCAACACTGCTTTCCAAAAGCTCCCTGTTGATCACCAGATTGTCTTCGCTGGCTATGGTGGCTGCGATCTGGGAAGGATCATAGCTTCCCTTGATCTGCGCCAAAATCTCCTGGGCGCTTTCTTTTGCAAAATTCAAGATCACCTTTTCGCATCCGGCATCAAAAATCGCTTCTACGTCCGGCACGCTGTGAATGTGACCGCCGCCATAAACAGGAATCGTAGAAACCTTGCAGATCTCTTTCATCGCATCTAGAGCCTCGGCATTTAGCTGATCATCTGCATCCGATACATTAAAACAGAGGATTGAATCAATATCAGCCTCAGCCATGCGGCTTGCCAGCGCGGGCGCATCTGCCGATACCAGGGAATGATCGGAAAAAGTTTTGACCGCACTGCTTCCGTTTAAGTAGATGACGCCTATCATTTTCTTTTTATTCATGGGTTACATCCTTTATCAAAAAATACAATTTACAGTGCCCCTTTTGTGCTGAGAACGCCGTCGATCCGCGGATCCTTTGAGGTTGCCATATCAAGGGCTTTTGCGAAGGCCTTGAAAGCTGCTTCCAGTTTGTGATGGTCATTATGTCCTGCCAGCTGTCTGATGTGCAGGTTCATGGCAGCGTTAGAAGCCAGTGCATAGAAAAACTCGACTGCCAGTTGAGTCTCAAACTCTCCCACCTTAGGCGTTGCCATTTCGCATTGGAAGTCCAGATAAAAGCGTCCGCACAAGTCCAGACTTGCCAGCATCAGGGCGTCATCCATGGGCAGGATGAAATAGCCATATCTACGAATTCCTGCCTTGTCTCCTAAAGCCTTTGCAATCGCCTGCCCAAGCACAATACCGGTATCTTCCACTGTATGATGTCCGTCAACCTGCAGATCGCCTTCTGCCTTGACTGTCAGGTCAAAAAAACCGTGCTTTGCGAAACCTTCCAGCATGTGGTCGAAGAAACCGATTCCGGTACTGACATCTGCTTTTCCGGTGCCGTCAAGATCGATGGTAACGGTGATCTTGGTTTCCTTTGTTTCCCTTGTCACTGTGGCTATGCGCCTTGTGTCGTTGCTCATGGTGTGCTCCTTTTGTATCGATTATATTTCGCCTTTCATCTCGAACTCTATCACATTAACACAACATTTGATCTATTCTGTATTGTATCAATTCTGCAATGTTTCCGTCGCAATCATTCAATCTTCGAACCGCACAGCAATCGAATTTGCATGCGCCGTCAGTCCCTCTTTTTTCGCGAAGAGCTCGATATCCTTGTGAACAGCCTGCAACGCGTCCTGTGAATAAGAGATCAGGCTGGTCTTTTTGATATAGTCATCAACGGACAGGGGCGAGAAAAATCTTGCCGTGCCGTTGGTGGGCAGTACATGGTTCGGTCCTGCGAAATAGTCGCCGAGGGGTTCGGATGAATATTCACCCAGGAAGATGGCGCCTGCATTTTTCACATAGGTCATGGTCTCATAAGGGTTCTTTGTTTGGATCTCTAAGTGCTCACTTGCCACTTCGTTGACTGCGTCGATGGCACTTGCCATATCTTCTGCCACCAGGATATAACCATAGTTTTCCAGGCTCTTTTCGATGATTTCCCTTCTGTCAAGGACTTCTAGGAACTTATCGATCTCAGCGGAGACCTTCTCAGCCAGTTCCATGGAAGTGGTGATCAGAATGGCGCTTGCCAGCTCGTCATGCTCTGCCTGGGATAACAGGTCGGCTGCCACATACTTCGGATTTGCTGTCTCATCAGCCAGTACAAGGATCTCGGAAGGTCCTGCGATGGAATCAATGCTTACATATCCGAATACCGCTTTCTTGGCAAGGGCTACAAAGATATTACCGGGTCCTACGATCTTATCAACTTTCGGAATGGACTCCGTACCAAATGCCAGGGCTGCGATAGCCTGGGCACCTCCGGTTTTATAAATCTCATCCACGCCTGCAATCCTGGCTGCTGCCAGGGTTCCGGGATTGACTTTTCCATCCGGTCCTGCCGGGGATGTCATCACGATCCGTTCAACGCCTGCTACCTGTGCAGGGATGATAGTCATCAGCGTGGACGACGGATAAGCTGCCTTGCCTCCGGGTACGTACACGCCTACTTTTTCCAGGGGCGTATGCGTTGTCCTAACAGGCTTCCATCGGGTTTTGTATCTATAAAACTGTTGCGTTTCTGTTTGATGTGGAAATCACGGATATGCTCTGCGCTTTTTTCCATGACAGCATAAAACTCCGGACCGACAGCTGCAACTGCTTCGTCGATTTCTTCCTTCGTTACACGGAAGGTCTCTTTTGTCACATCATTATGATCAAATCTATGGGCCAGATCAAAAATGGCGTCATCGCCCTCTGCCTTTACTCTTTCAATGATCTGCTTTACCGTCTCTTCATACTGTCCATACTGGTTTGGGCTGCGTTTTATGAGATTCTGCAGCAGATCCTTTCTGGTTTCCTCTGTCAGTTTTACGATTCGCATAGCTGCACTCCTTGATGTTTTTTCTGATTTTTCAAACAACTAAAGATTATATCACTTTCGCGATAAAATCTCCACTATTGATTTCTTAAGATTTTGCGTTCTTTTACCTAAAAAATCTCCGATACCTGCTTCCAGATATCGGAGATTTATAAATTTCTTCAATCAAAACTGATTTATCGCCGTATACCGCAAGATCAGGTGAACAGCGCCATGGTGTTACGCTGCTTGTTTTCCATCTGCTTTTTCTGCATCATAAGTCTGTAGGTATCCAGCGTATGCTGCTTTTGGAGCTTGCTGACATAGTCACCGTACTCCGTGTCCCCCATTTTGCTGATCCCGCTTGTCAGATTATATGCAGTATTGCGGTTGGAATTGTACGCATACTCCAAAGCGTTTGTCTGCGCGCCTACCGTGCTGCGGCTTTTGTTGATGGATTCCAATGCCTTGTCAATAACGGACAGGTCAAAACTTCCGGTCACGTCAAAATCTTCGATACCAAGGGCATCGAGATTAGCGTTTCCGAAATTGATATCCTTGCCGGTGCCGTTCATATCCATAGCAATGCTGACAGGATTATCCGCTCCGCCGACCAGATTTCTTTCATTGTAATTGGTCATCCCGGCAATATCCGTTATGCCCTGCTTGAGCTGATCGATCTCATCCTGGATCGACTTCTTATCTGACTGGGATAAAAGTCCGTTGGAAGCTTTTACGCCAAGTTCACGCATTCGCTGCAGATAGTCAGTTACCTGTCCCAGCGCGCCATCTGCGATATTCAGTGCATTTTTGCCCTCTGAAATATTATCAGCGCCCACATCATAAGCCCTGACCTGTGATTCTTCTTTTTGCAGGATCGCCATTTCAGATGCGCCGTCAGCTGCACGGTTAATCCTTTTGCCACTTGCCAGCGACATAGAATAATAATCGGATGCACCGTATCCGCCTATTGCAGAAACACCCATATGAACGCCTCCTTTCATGAAATCACTTAATGATAACAAAAATGCTATTATCAAATTATAGTTAAAATTATTTTATCACAGTTTTTGTATTTTGTGAAGTACATTGTAAAAATTCTTGTTTACTATTCAAAAACTCCATGTTCCATTCACAATTATTTCCATTACCATTCACAAAACTCCACGTTTCATTCACAATCCGACCGCTACGCGGTTCGGATTTTTCACTGCTTACTGCTTTTCTATTCACAAAACTCCACGTCTCATTCACAATCCGACCGCTTCGCGGTCTTCTCCGTGCTGCGCACTACGATTGTTCATGAAACGTGGAGTTCCTGCTTCGCAGGACGATCCTTACTGCTTACTATTCACAAAACTCCACGTTCCATTCACAATCCGACCGCTTCGCGGTCTTCTCCGTGCTGCGCACTACGATTGTTCATGAAACGTGGAGTTCCTGCTTCGCAGGACGATCGAAAACAAAAACACGCCCCTGCATGCAAGCATGCGGGCGTGTTTTTTTTTCGATCTTTTGTGAATAGTAACATCTTATACTGACAGTTTCATATCTCCGTCTTTGATCACTCCTGCTTTCCGCAGGATCAGATTAAAGAGCCATGCCAGAACGCCGGTAAGAACAAACTGCAGCAGAATGATAAAGATCAAGGTCTTTGCTGCGCCGATCTCGGGAGCCATGGTCTGATAGGTTGTGATCTGTCCTACAAGACCTGCGCTTCCCATGCCGGAACCGGTCGCATTATTTGTCATATGGAAAACCAGGGTTGATACAGGTCCGAGTACTGCACTTGTTAAAATGGCAGGAAGCCAGATGGCCGGTTTCTTTACTATATTACCAATCTGCAGCATACTGGTTCCCAATCCCTGTGCCAAAAGTCCGTTCACGCCGTTATCCTTAAAGGAAGCAACAGCAAAACCAACCATGTTTGCACAGCATCCAACTGTTGCTGCGCCTGCTGCAAGACCGGAAAGATTCAGAATAATTCCAAGTGCTGCGGAGCTGATGGGAAGGGTCAGGATCATACCCATGAGAACGGATACGATGATACCACCAATAAAAGGATGTGCTTCCACGTTGACATTTACCAGCTGTCCGAGGAAAGCCATAAAAGCGGAAATGGGCGGTCCTAGGATCAGTCCCACCGTGGATCCGCATACGATGCTTACAAAGGGTGTTATCAGAATATCAACCTTGGTCTTGCCGCTGACAAGGTGTCCCATACCGATGGCAACCATGGCTGCTACAAAAGCGCCCAGTGGTTCGCCGGGTCCTGCATAATTGATCACGCCTTCCACTAATACGGTACCTGCCAGGATCTTGCTGGCAAAAGCACCCATCATACCAGCTGTTGCAGAAGAAATAATGACCAAAGGACTTTCCTTATATTTGATGGCAACGCCGATACCGATACCTGCACCGGTAACAGATGATGCAATCTTACCCATCATGACAACGCTGGTGCCCACAACGCCCGGAAGTAATGCGCCGATCTGGGCGATGATGGTGCCGATGATCAGTGTGGCAAACAAACCGGTTGCCATACCCGATAATCCGTCAATGAAAATCTTGTTTAAAATCTTTTTTACCTTTTCCATGGCTGCTCCTTATCCCTATTCATTTTATGCTACATGAATGCAATTCACATTAGCAAATACAATAGCATATCCGCGCTGCATAAAGCAATGGTAAACATTTCTAAATAATCTCTAATTTGTGCGTTTTTTCTTTACAATTTGCTCGATTTATGCTAATATAACCCTTGTCACACGGAAGTGACGCATTATTTTTCTATTTTTGGGAGGAGACAAAAATGAACAAAGGTACAGTAAAGTGGTTCAACAATCAGAAGGGATACGGCTTCATTTCTGACGAAGCAGGAAATGATGTATTCGTTCACTACTCAGGACTGAACATGGAAGGCTTTAAGTCTCTTGAAGAGGGACAGGCTGTTGAGTATGATGTAGTTCAGGGTGAAAAAGGACCGCAGGCAGTCAACGTAAACAAGCTTTAATCGCTTCACACATTAATCAGTTTTCACATGTGCCTTTTAAAATATAGATTTTTCAGGATTTAGTTTTAAGATAGCAATGCAAGAACGGATTAATAGAAGAACCGCTGATCAATTTGATTCAGCGGTTCTTTTTCGTTTCTTATTATCTTTTTTCAGTTGTGTCTGCTCTTCTATTCTTTCTCTTTTCATAAAAAAGCAAATTGTTTAAATAACCAATATGTTCAGGCGCGCTGTGTAAATGCAAGTACGTCTTCCATCTTCAGATTTCCGCCAAACAGATCCAGGGCACTTCCGATGGTCACATTGATATGACCGTCTCCCAGTTCACCGCCGATCGCCTTGATATCCGAAATGCTGCGCACGCCGCCTGCATAGGTGACTTTTTCATGGAAATCTTCATGTCTGTCAATCCAGGCGGAAAGCAGTTCCACCAGTTTTTCTTCAATCCCACTGGTCTTCCCTTCCACATCGACGGCATGGATCAGAAATTCATCGCAGTACACAGACAGGGTGTCCAGGTTTTCCGGCGTCAGCATGAAGTCTGTTCTCTTCTGCCACCGATCAGTACATACATAATATCCGTCACCGAAGAACCGACAGCTGACATCCAATACCAGCCTTCGTTTCCCCACAGTTGCCACCAGCTTTTCCAGGTTCGGAAAGCGTATCATGCCGCCCGCGAACACGTAGGAGGTAACGATCACATGGGAAGCTCCTGCATCCAGGAATTCTTTTGCATTTTCCGGCGTAATGCCGCCGCCCACCTGCAATCCCTTCGGATAAGCCTTCAATGCTGCAAGTGCCTGCTCTTTGGTCGCCTCATAGTAGGGACTGTCCGCTTTGTTGAGCATGATCACATGTCCGCCGCGGATGCCTTTTTCCTGATAAAGCTTGGCATAAAAAGGGGCATCCACTTCGGAAACAAAGTTTTCCTGGGCCCGGTCCCCGGCATCCCGCAGGGTGCTGCCGACGATCTGCTTGACCGCGCCGTTATGAATGTCGATACATGGACGAAATTTCATATAAGTTCCTCAACCGATTACATCCGACATAGTATACATGCCGTTATCTTTGTCGGCAATATACTTTGCTGCCTGCACTGCGCCTTTTCCGAAAACTGCCTTGGAATATGCCCTGTGGGAGAAGGTGATCACTTCGTCCTCTCCTGCAAAGATCACGTCATGATCGCCGACAATGGTGCCGCCGCGAACAGCTGAGATACCGATCTCCTTCTTCGGGCGCTGCTCAAGACGGGAACTTCTGTCATAGACATATTCGTATTCCTCGGAAAGCCCCTCGGATACGGCATCTGCCAGGGCAAGAGCCGTTCCGCTGGGTGCGTCTTTTTTCAGGTTGTGGTGTTTTTCTACGATCTCGATATCGAAGCCTGCCGCTGAAAGGGTCTTGGTTGCTTCAACAAGGAGTTTTTCCAGCAGGTTGATGCCAAGAGACATATTTGCACTGCGGAGTACCGGAACATCTTTGGAAAGCTCCTGCGCTGCTGCGATCTGCTGCTCGGAAAGTCCTGTGGTGCAAAGAACCAGTCCCATCTTTTTCTCACGGCAGTACGCCATCAGGTCATCCAGCGCTGCTGCGGACGAAAAATCGATGACTACATCTGCTTCTACATCACATTCTTTGATATTGGAAAATACCGGATAGGTATTCTGGATGCCGTCGAAGGGATCTACGCCAGCCACGATCTCGGCGGTTTCATCCGCTGCGACGATGCGGCTGATGGTCTGTCCCATTTTTCCGTTGCATCCGTGCATGATTATTTTTGTCATTTTATTTTCCTCTAATGAATTATAAATTTACAGAATTCCGAATGCTTCCATCTCTGCTTTCAGGCGTGCTGCATGCTCAGGCTCCATCTCAGTAAGCGGGCGGCGAAGAACGCCGGTATCGATGCCCAGAAGCTGCATTCCTTTTTTCACAGGGATCGGGTTTACTTCGCAGAACAGTGCGTTGATCAGCGGAATGGCATCCAGCTGGATCTGACGGCTCTTCTCAATGTCGCCTGCAAAGAAAGCTGCACACATCTCGTGGGTCTCTTTCGGTGCCACGTTGGAAAGTACGCTGATCACGCCTTTTCCGCCAAGAGACAAGATGGGCACTACCTGGTCATCATTACCGCTGTAGATATCTACAGAGCCTTTTGCCAGGGCTGCCAGCTGTGCCACTTCTGAAAGGTTGCCGGTTGCATCTTTCACGCCCACGATGTTGGGCACGTTATTTACCAGATGTACGACTGTTTCAGGCTGGATCAGAAGTCCACCGGTCCTGCCGGGAATGTTGTACATGATAATGGGCAGGGATACGGACCGGGCGATCATGGTGTAATGCTCGATCAAACCTTTCTGCGTACATTTGTTGTAATAAGGTGTTACGATCAAAAGGCCGTCAACGCCGCATTTTTCAGCTTCCTGGGACAGGAAGATTGCAGTCTCGGTACAGTTGCTTCCGGTACCTGCCACAACAGGGATCCGGTGATTTACCACCTCTGCACAGAAACGGATCACTTCGATATGCTCCTCATGATCCAGGGTTGAGGACTCTCCTGTTGTTCCGCATACGATGATGGCGTCTGTGCCGCATTCGATCTGGCGATTGATCTGTTTTTCAAAAGTAGGATAATCTACTTTGCCGTCCTGTGTGAACGGGGTTGTGATCGCTACGCCTGCGCCTGTAAAAATTGCCATAATGCTACCTCCTTCATAAATAGCAGTTTTCGCTCCGTTTTATCACGGAATTTTCGCCTACAAAATAATGAAACCGACCCATGGCGAGCCGGTACAAGTAATCTAACCATGTACGATAGCTCTCCATCCGCGCTGCGGATGACAGTCATACGATTATTCACCGTATGCCCAAGAGAAGTGCTCCGGGTGAGCTCCACTCTTTCGGCGGCTGTTCCTTTCTGCTGCGATCAACTGTACCCTGACATCCCACATCATACTGATAAAAGCCGCGACCTCTATCCCTTTGAAGCCTGTTGGCATGGCTTCGGTTTCCTTATGTTGTTATCGTAAAGGATAACACCACTACATCTATCTGTCAACCTGATTTTTTTCCTTTCATGCTCCGTTCTTTTCCGCATTCAGATATATCATTCGGCTTTTTTCGACATTCCCATATGCCCCTGAATGTACTTTGCAAAATGCTTTTCAAAAAATAAGGTTTATGTTATTATAGTTGCGTCACTTCAGTAAGATTATAAATTAAGGAGATTTCCATGCCGAATATATCACAGTTAGAGGCAGCTATTCCCGTTGCTCCGTTAAAGCTTCTGGTGCTGGATTCCATCGCGCCGCTCGGAGACCGGGTAAACCGTTATCTGGTTGATTTCCGTAAACATCTGAATAATGAGGTCAAAAACGACCCTGCATTCGAAGGCTATTCCGAGGAAAACTACATCATCAAATCCTGCTGTCCTCGGTTTGGTTCCGGCGAAGGCAAAGGAATGATCACCGAATCTGTTCGCGGCAAAGATGTTTTCGTCATGGTGGATGTCTGTAACCACTCCCTGACTTATCGGATGAACGGTTATCTGAATCACTATTCTCCCGATGATAATTTCCAGGACTTAAAACGTATGATCGCTGCCATCAACGGAAAAGCGCACCGTATCAACGTGATCATGCCTTTCTTATACGAAGGACGCCAGCACAGAAGATCCAACAGAGAGTCTTTGGACTGCGCAAACGCACTTGCCGAGCTTTCCGCCATGGGCGTTTCCAATTTCATTACCTTTGACGCCCACGATCCCCGGGTTGCCAATGCAACGCCCCTGAAGGGTTTCGATAATTTCACACCGCCCTATCAGTTTATCCGTTCTCTTTTACATTATGATAAAGATCTGATCATTGATAAAAAGCATACCATCGTCATCAGTCCCGATGAAGGCGCACTGGACCGTGCCGTTTACTTCTCATCTGTGCTTGGCGTTGATACGGGTATGTTCTATAAAAGACGTGATTATTCTAAGATCGTCAATGGCAAAAATCCCATCGTAGCACACGAGTTCCTGGGTGACAGCATTGACGGCAAAGATGTTATCATCATCGACGATATGATCGCTTCCGGCGGCAGCATGATCGATACCGCAAAACAGCTGAAGGAAATGAACTGCGGCCGTGTCTTCATTCTGGCTACTTTCGGTTTGTTTACGGAAGGTTTGGAAAAATTCGATAAAGCCTATGAACGTTGCTATTTTGACCGGGTGATCTGCACGAACCTGACCTATCTCCCGCCCGAGATCCACGACAGACCGTACTTTATCGAAGCGGATATGAGCAAGTTCCTCGCCAGCATTGTGGATTTCATGAATCATGACGTATCCATGAGCAATGTTTACACACCGACCGAAAAGATTCAGAAGATTCTGTCTCTTTACAATGAGCGGAAAGATATCGTAATTTGATACGGGTAAATAAGATCATAAAAATCAGCGAAGGAGGATCACGCCAAGTGGTCTTCCTTTTCCTTTATGATAGCCGAAAACTGCATCCGTCAACGAGGGATAACTACGGCATCCTTCGTAGTCATTATGGATCCGATATACGAAACCGTTGTTTTGCTCATTGCTTTCAGAGGCAGGCTTCTCTATATTTATTATCCTATCGCCGTCAATCGTTTCATTGCCTGTCATCCAATTATCGACATTCTTACTTACCGGATTATCTTCGCTTAGATGTCCATCCTCTCGCGTGATGCATACCGTATGGATCATCTGACGGATATCTCCCGCCACATTTTCCGTCATCATGATGCAGGCTTTCACATAAGGAGATGCGATACCTGACAAAGCAGCCGGAGTTAATTGTGCTCCTTTCAGCACTGTCATATTCAGCCCAAAACTTTTGCAAAACCGGATCAGACTTCCAAAGGACGTTCCGAAATACCCGCCAAGGGAGATACCGCGACGTTCAAACCGCTCTAAGAGCTGTGGGAAATCTGCTTCCTTTCTGCCCAATGCCAGCAATGCGTTATACACCGCAATCACTTCGCAGGTATTCTCAATCCCGCAAAGAGACCTTCCGCCGAGGAGCCTCTTACCAAGGAACCGGCTTTCCCGTCCGTAGATGAATTCTGACAATTTATTCTGGTCATCGATCCATATCTTTTTCTCAGACTCAATACCAGACTCCTGATCTGTTGTGCTCGATCCGATATCCCTTATTTCCGATTCGTTTTCCGTAACTCCTGAAACATTATTTCGTTGTCCGTCATTTTTCGTGATTTCCGATGAATCATCAGGCGCCTTCTTACCTCTGCCGACCAGATTCTCCCAAGCCCGGGTATTTTGTGCAAGGTGCAGCATCCTTCTCTTTTTTCCGATCCCGAAGAAGGACAGAAAACCCATCGCCATAAAAATCAGCCAGGAAGGCAAGGCTCCCCGGCTTCTTTTCTTATCCATATTCAGATTTTTCTCAGACGGTTTTTCCATCAGCAGATTTACCTGATCTATTGATTATCTGTCACCAATCTATTTAAATATTCCGTTCTGTCTTCCGGGTTATTGCACCAAACGGATCATTCCGCAATAATAATGCGGTTTCGCCCTTCGTTCTTTGCGCGATATAATGCCTGATCCGCTTTTTCAAAGAACATCTGATCTGTCATGCCCTGCTCATAATGCGCAATCCCGGCGCTAAAGGTGATCTTTCTGTTGATCCCGGGATAGGTCTGCTTTGCGAACCGCTCATGCAGCTTTTTCAGAATGGAAACCGCCTCCTGCATATCCATATCCGAAAAGACCAGCGAAAACTCTTCGCCGCCATATCTGGCAGGCAATACTTTTTGCCCTTCCTCATTTCCCAGTACTTCATCAGACACAGTCTGCATCATCTTTGCCAAGGCTTTTAAGACCACATTTCCGGCTTCATGCCCAAAATCATCGTTGACCTTTTTGAAAAAATCAATATCCAGCACACTGATCATCAGCTGCTGACCTTCCTTATAATGGTCGATCTTATCATCCAGATATTCAAAGAGACCAGTATGGTTATAGATTTCAGTCAAGCCATCAACCTTGATCTCTTCTCGGAGCTTGTCATTTTCCACGCTTCTGGTCAGGATCAACTGCTCTTTCTTGTTTTCGTATTCCACGATATTCTTCACCAGCAGATAAGACAGCGGGATCATGAGAAATGCCACCAACACGTCATAGGGAAATTCAGACGGAAGGTTTTTGTTCGGCGTCAGCAGGATGCAGACAATATCAAATACATAAACAGGCATCAACAGATAAAAGAGTTTTTTGGTGATGCCGGTATTTCCGTATATCGATGAAACATAGATCGGAACAATGATTGTCGCATACAATGCCGTAAATACATAGTGTACAACAATCAGATTGGAAACGATAACTGTCAACAGCACCAAAGGCAGCATAGCTCTGATGGAATGCGATATGGCATCCTTCTTATTCAACCAGACACAGAGCACGAAAGCTGCGATATTACACAGCGTCGGACGCAGGATATAGAGCGGGATGTACTGCGGAATTGGCACAGAAATTGTACCCTTTGCATTCAGGATAAACATAAAGACGATCTCGATGCAAAGGGTGATCAGAATGATATACAGATTGATCCGGTAGATTCCGTTCTGCCATTCCCGCAGAATCTCATCATAAGCCGCATCAGTCACTCTGGAGTTCTTTTCACGCTTCATATCTATAACACTACTCCAAATTGACTGATTTGTCAAAAAAATTCACTCATTTAGCAGTAACTACTTTCCTCACGTAAAACACTCACAATTCTACGCTCTGCTTTATCATAATAATAGACATGATCTGCCAATACTTCCTTCGGATTGAGCTCTGACCGATTGACCTCCTGTACCATGCTGTTTAAGCCGCCCATATGTCCTGCCTCAGGGATCAAAAGAACCTCATGGATGCTGCTGGGAATAATGTACAGACTTTTGCCGACCTTTTCAGCAAAATCCGCGAGCGCATCCGGATAAGCCATGGTGGCTGCTCCATTTTGCCGCACCCTGTTTGACATGACATACATGGGAATCTCACCTTCCGGAATATCTGCCAGTCCTGCAGCATCTCCCAAC
>JAFZNL010000122.1 GCA_017550925.1 Lachnospiraceae bacterium
ACCAGGTCTTCTGCATGAAAATACCTTTCGACAGAACTGGTCATATTGATAATATCAAGGTGCACAGCAAAACGGTCCCGCTCCACCTGCTCCAAAAGCCACTTGTAATCTTCCGGTCCTGCGGTGAATCATGCTGCAATGGTGATGATGTTCCCAGTCTCATTTGTTCCCCTCCTATATGATTTATTTTTGACTCAGCTTTTTCATACCAGTCTTTGTATCGGCAATTTAATCATTTGTTTCTTTGCTCGTCAGTCCTTCTCATAATACACAATATCCATCCGCTCGTTGATATGATCGATCTTTCCGGTCTGATGATACCCCATCTTCTCGTACAGATGCAGATTCCCCTCTTCCTGCAAAATCGTATCCAGGCACCAGTGAGAAGAACCATAAATCCGCTGCGCTTCTTCCATGGCCTGCTGCGCATAACCTTTATTTCTGTATTCAGCCATGATCCAGATGGGCGAGATTCGTTTCCTGCTGCCATCTTTTTTGTCGATCACCCGGATAACGCCAACCTTCTTAGCATTCTCTGACACGATGAAATAATAGGTCGTCCATGGTTGTTCAAACCTGGCAAGGACCTTCTCAAAGGGTTCTGCCCCCGGACTCATATCATGATCCTGATATTTTTCCAGCAGTCCGGAAAACGCCTCGATCTGCATTTTCCAGACTGTTTCAATATCTTCTTTTGTTACCTTTTCCAAAGTAACTCCCATCTCACCACCACCCTCGTAGTCTACTTCTCATCAATATCACAAACACATCAGTAACATATACACAGTAACACATACACACAATGATGTACGCACATCCATATCCCAGCCGCTTTACTCCCGCAGTCCCTTCATGACCGCCTGAACTGTATCTTCGATGGAAGAGCCTTCTTCCGCCACTGTAAGATCCGCATACTTTTCGTACAGCGCCGTACGTGTCTTATACATGGTCTCAATGCTTTCATCGGGCCTGAGCACCACGCCGCGCTCTTTGATATCCTTCAGACGCTTTTTCAGGTCTTCGAATCCCACTTTTAGATAAACCACTGAGCCACCGGCCGCAAGATGCTTCATGGCCGCATCGCTGTACACCACACTGCCTCCTGTAGCGACCACAGTGTTTGATACTGCAAGCCCCAGGACCGCTGCTTCCTCACATTGCAAAAATCCATCAATTCCACGGCTCTCAATGATCTCCTGCAATCTGGCGCCTTCCCTTTGCTGGATCACAATATCCGTATCAACAAAATCCAATCCCAGGATTTTGGCAAGGATCACCCCGACAGTGCTTTTTCCTGAAGCCGGCATACCGATTAAGATGACATTATCTCTTTCTTTATTCATGCAATCCTCTCCCCTGAATCTATCATTCCCCTAATGTACTTTGGCATCGTTTGTCGTTTCCGCAACCTTACAGCATTCGGCTTTTCTGTCACTTTCGTTCCTTCGATGTACTTTGCAGGCGCGCTGCATCTTTGCAGCCTGCCTGCATCATGCAGTGCGTGCAGTCACCGCCACAGGATGTTTTACCCTGCTTTTTATTTCGGATGATCGAACGCAAAGCCGCTGCCACCGCCACTATTAATATAATCGAAACAATGATCGTTCCGAGATTATCTGCCAACCATATGATCATGTTCTTACTTTATCTTTATCCCTATCTTTATCCTATTCTCGCGACATAATCCTCACACAGATCCTGTCCGGGATACATTTTCCATCTTTCCGATTTCCTGCTTCCTGATTTACAATTTCTGATACCAGACAACCATCCAAATCACTGCACGATCTTACTGATCTCCTCCCAGTCAATACATCTGCGAAAGTTAGCACCGGGTAACTCTGCAGCACGGTTCCACGGCCTGTCAAACACCAATACATTTAAATCCGGCAGATGATCAAAGAAGCGAAAGGCCGAAGGAGAATCCTCGATGGCATAGTCGAATTTCATCTGCAGGTAATCTTCCAGTTTCAGGCTGAAATCGCTGTACTGCATCCGTTGCTCCCTGCCATACTTATCCAGGCAGTATAGCTTGATGCCCCCAAAGCCATGCTTATCAAGCCAGAGCCTGGACGGCTCAAACGAATTGAAAGGGCGGCCGGTGATGATGGATACCTGATGCCCTTTTCTGACCCATTCATTGATCACGTCTGAAGCGCCCGGCGTCTCCTCATAGGACAACAAAACATCCGGCTCATGGCCTTTTTCCAGGAGTTGCGTATACTGCTCATCATCCAACTGAAAGGATTTTTGCAGATTAAAATAGTACATATCCTCGTATGGTACATCTATTTGGAACATATCATAAACTAGCGTGGAAAAAGCCTTCGCCGTTTCACACAGACAGTCATCAAAATCCACATATATATCCATCTCGTTTTTCCTTTCAGTCATCTTTGTTCATTGTAGAAAGCCATCTTTTGCGCTAATATATTTACTGATTCATTGTAACATAAGAATCCGATTTATGATAGGTGACAGATAACGCATAAAATACCTGAGAAACTCAGACAAAAACAAAACTGCCGCATAAGCGACAGTTTCGTTTGGAAGGTGATACTTTGGGATCTATGTTAAGCCCCGGCCGGAAGATACATTCTGATATCCCGATCTTCCAGATCGAGGTTGAAGTATCTGCGAAGTTTATGGATAAATCTTCTGTCTACGGACAGGTACGCTTTCAGATACTCATAATGGGAACAGCCTGTGCAGCGTTCATATAATTTTCCAAGTGTTACATAATCCATCAGGGCCACGATATCATCCCAAAATTCATTACATAAATCTCTTAATCTCATATAGCATTGATACCTTTCTTTCTTGATTTATGTGTAGTCTATCAGCCAATTGTGAATAAACGGTGCGGAATTTATTAAGATTCTATGATGATTTCTTGACGAAAACGATTACTTTGATGTATTGTGTTAAAAGTCATAAAGATCAGGTTTTCAGAAATTCACTATTGACATACTAATATAGTAGGTGATAATATTCATTTCAATATAAATCTGATAATTGGCAGTGTAAATTTCGATATTGAAAATACTAAGCCAAAATATTACTGATAAATTAAGAGGGGCAAAAAAATGAATGAAAAACTGAGAACGGTCATTACCGCATCACTGTTTGCAGCGATCACAACGCTGGCAACCATGATCATCAAGGTGCCGACCTTCGGAACAAACGGATATGTCAACATCGGCGATGCTGCTGTTCTGATCGCAGCATGGCTTTTGGGAAACCCTTACGGGGCACTTGCTGCCGGCATCGGTTCCGGTCTGGCTGACCTGTTATCCGGCTATCCGGCTTACATTCCCGGAACCACCATTATCAAACTTGCCATGGCTTTTGCCTGCGCATCGATTTATTCTCATCTGAAAGACAGACTGCCGAAAACAGCTGCCCTTCTGATCAGCAGCATCACGGCTGAAATCATCATGGTCACCGGTTATTTCCTGTATGAGGCAACCTTCCTCGGATATGGCCTTGCCGCATCGGCAGCCATCGTTGGAAATGCCATCCAGGGCGTTACCTGCCTGATCCTCGGAAATGCTGTGATCCGCGCATTGGAACCTCTTTACCGCAGATACGCAGTAAAGCAGACCCGATAAAGCTTTTATCAGGTCTGCTCTTTTCAAGTCTCTAAAATACAATTCCCAAAATCAGAACTACTCGCGCCTCTTTCAAAGTGGTCGGCCATATTGATACTAAGCGGATTGTACGGCGACGGTGATTTCACCCTGCCGTTAATCGGTTGCAACGACATCCGGCGGATATTCGGTGATGGTAACTCCCTCACTGCCTTGGATCACCGGATGATCCTTCGTTTTTTTCAAATAGGTATCAAACATTTCACGATGCAGTCGGCAGACACTCTCATGCATCACATCCGGGTCCATACCGCCCACAAGGAGCTTGATCGGTATCATATGTTTCATGTCGGAAAAAGCGATGTGCTGCATCTTGTCAAATAATGCGCCGTAGACGACATCAGAATGGTCGATAAAGGCCCTTGTTTCCGCCCTCAGATTGATCTTGCAGCTGATCTGCAGGAAGGGCTTTCTTTGGATTTTTCCCTTGTTATTCCCAAAGGGCGCGCCGTCTAAGTTGACACCGCAGACAAATTCTTCATGGTCAAGACACAGCATATAGGCCGTTGCGCCGCCCATGGAATGCCCGGTCACGCCGATCCCGCAGCCAAAATCGATCAGGTCCGTCAGATTCTCCTTTGCATACGCAAGTGCGGTCAGGGTATCCTTAGTCCACTCCTCGATCCGGGAATTGATATACCTACAATACTTCTTTTGCAGAATGTCGAATTTCTCTGCCAGCTCCCGGTTGCTTGCCTTTGTCATAGTCAGTTTCAGGATGGCTGCCGCGCCGGGCAGGAAAGGCTCGTATTGCTTTTTCATGGTTTCCTTATACAGCTCGATCGCCGTCCCGTCATCCAGCTGCGTGCTGGCGCCGTCATAAGGATGTCCGACGGAGATCACCACATAGCCCTGTGAGGCAAGTTCAAGACAGAGAAAAGAATTCGCCTCCCTGTAGGATGCCAGACCGTGGTTAAACATAATGAGTGGGAAGTTCTCGCCTGGGATCCGCGGCGCATTTTCATAGCAGTCCGAGACATTCTCTCCCGCCGCCTCGATCTTGTCATAGTTGATCGGAGCGTTCATATATTTTTTGATGGCAGCTGCTACGTCCCTGGTCATGTAGCGGGACTTTGCCCTGCCCTGCACGGCCGCCTTTTCGCAAGGGTAATAAACCCTCGCCGGAACGCTTCTCATCGTGCCTGGCGCGAGCACTTCCTCCCTGTCGTTATATACTGTATATGTGATCGTCCCGACAGCATACTTGCCGGTGGGTACAGGTTTGTTAGCCATGGCTTACTCCATTATGCCAGCGTACTCATATCCGGCCTCTTCAACCGCCGTCCTGACAGCCGCCTCGTCGACCATACCGGAAGTGGTGATGGTCACCAGATTATTCTCGTGGGATGCCACAGCCTCTGCAACACCGTCAAGTGTTTCGAGCGCCTTCTTTACATGTGCCTCACAGCGCGGACACATCATACCGTTTACTTTTACCTGCATTGTTGTATTCTCCTTTTCTGTGAATGTATGATAGTTTTCTTTATCATCCGTATTATCTCTCGCATCTGTTGCAAGCTTTCCTGACACGCGGTTTCTGATCACCCTATCCCTGCTGCTGTCATAAGGTTTTACCCAGTTCAGCCGCAGCGCATTGGATACTACGCAGAAACTGGACAATCCCATGGCCGCTGCTCCGAATATAGGACTGAGCTCCCATCCGAAAGCCGCCACATAACAGCCTGCTGCAAGGGGGATCCCAAGCGCATTGTAGAAAAATGCCCAGAACAGATTTTCATGGATATTTCGCAGAGTACTCCTGGAGATCCTGATGGCTGCCGCCACATCCCGGATGCTGCTTTTCATTAAAACCACATCCGCCGCGTCGATAGCGATATCCGTTCCTGCACCGATGGCGATGCCAAGGTCTGCCGAAGTGAGCGCCGGTGCGTCATTGATCCCGTCTCCTATCATGGCAACCGTTCCATGCTCCATGAGCCGGCGGATGACCGCCTCCTTACCGTCCGGCTTGACAGAAGCCACCACCTCGTCAACGCCGGCCTGCCCTGCGATAGCCGCTGCCGTAACCTCATTATCACCGGTCAGCATCACCGTATGGATCCCCATATTTTTCAGCTCGGCGATGGCCTGTGCGGAATCCTCTTTGATGACATCCGATACGCCGATCACCCCCAGCAGCCTGCCGGCCTTCGCTATGAGCACCGGCGTCTTCCCTTCCTGTGCCAGCCTTTCAGCCATCCGGGTAATATCGTCTCCGGCTTTGCCGACAAC
>JAFZNL010000123.1 GCA_017550925.1 Lachnospiraceae bacterium
CGCCGAAATATCTGTCAGCCAGGGGACCTAAGATCTGCTGGATATCCGTGATGGACATGACGCTCTTCATATAATAAATAAAAATGAGGATCAGCATGTGTTCCTTGGAATATTTCTTCTTCACCGGAGGCGGGATCAGATTATTCTTGGCATAATTATTGATCATGGTTTTCGTCAGGATCTTATCGGTCTCCGGATGCCTGGTAGTCTGTTTCATCCTGCTGTCGATAAAGGTCGTGACCTGATCCATATACAGATCGATCTCCGGCAGTTCGCTGGAATCTATATAAGCGATCCTGTCAAAACTCTCCATGATGCTCTTAAGCAATGCCTCATTTTTATCTGAAATCGTCATACCAAGACCTCTCAAATTTCATCGTAGTTTACCGATTCCGTATTTTCATATCGGACTTCACACTACCATTTCATACATCATTCATACATTTGTCGATGCATACATATCACATTATATAGTATTCAAAACTATTTTGCAAGAAATCCTGTCCCGATTGCATTTTTGCACAAGATATGGTACATTTGATAGGTAAATTCATGTTTCAGCCACTAAAGGAGACTACCATTGAAAGTCATAGAAGAAACGCTGGATGCGAAACTGTGTACTTATGATCTGAATCTGATCTCTGATCCGGAAAAAATCCTCTTCATGGATATCGAGACCACGGGCTTTGCCGCCCGATCTTCCGTTCTATACCTGATTGGATGTGTTGTCTGCGAAGGCGGAAATCTGAAACTGATCCAGTATTTCGCAGAAAAGCCAGAGGACGAAGAAAAAGTCCTGTCTGTTTTCTTGGATCTTTGCAAAAAAAAGAAGGTCCTTATTCATTATAATGGCAACAATTTCGACCTTCCTTACCTGAAACATAAATGTATCTCCTACGGCTATGATCAACCTTTCGATGCCATGGAGGGCGTCGACATCTACAAAAGGGTTATGCCCTATAAGCAGGTCCTGCGGGTAGATAATCTGAAACAGAAAACCATGGAACGCTTCCTGGATATCGAGCGGGAAGATATCTATAACGGCGGCGAACTGATCAACGTTTACCGGGAGTATGTAGCAGATGCTGTACGGCTGGAAAAACAGGCTGGTCTTGGTGGTTTTGAAGAAACCGCAATGTTAAAAAAAGAGGCTGATGATAAACTGTCACTTCTACTGTTACACAATGCCGATGATATGCGCGGGATGCTGTCTTTGATCTCGCTTCTGGCCTACGCAGATATCTTCCTTCTGCCCAACAAGATCACACGGATTTCAGCAAAGAAAGTCACAGAGCCTACCGGCAATGTGCATCTCTTTCTCTTGATGCGCCTACGGCTAACGAATGCCCTTCCCAAACCCTTGGTTGTGATGAAAAAGGGAATCCGGCTTGCCGTTGAAGAAACCGAACTGACTCTCGATATTCCCATTACTGAGGGCGAGCTGAAATACTTCTATGGAAATTATAAAGAATACTATTACCTTCCCGAAGAAGATACCGCGCTTCATAAGTCGGTAGCATCTTTCGTGTCACCTGATCACAGGATCCAGGCGACAGCCCAGAACTGTTATACCAGAAAAGAAGGGCAATTTCTGCCGGAATTTGACCTTTTATTCGAGCCGATCTTCCGACAATCTTATGACAGGCCGCAGCTTTACTTTGAATTAACGGATGAGTTGAAACACTCTCCTGAAACCTTGCATCAATACGCGATCCATGTATGTGATTTCATGTTTCACAATACCACAAATCGAAGCTAAGAAGAAAAACGTGAACCGGCTCGTTACATGTAGCGAGCCGGTTCTTTTTATGTTCTTTATTCATAAACGATATCAATTTTGCGATAATGGTTTATTTGAAGAATGATACATCCTCTGTCAATTCTGCTGCCAGTGCCTTGAGGTTTTCTGCAGATTGTGCAAGCATGGATACCGTAGCGGCAAGTTCCTGCATGGATGCGCTGGTTTCCTCAGTGGACGCTGCGTTCTCTTCAGAGATCGCTGACAGTGAAGACATCACGTCAACCACAACATCTTTGGATGTTTGGCAAGCCTGAGCGCCGGATTCAATGCTTCTTACGCCACTGACTGTGGTTTCAATTGCAGCGATCAGCTTCGAAATGCTCTCAACCGTATTGTTGATAACTTCCTGCTGTGCTGTATTACTCTTTTGTACCTCACTTGCAGTCTCAACAGCTGCCTGGGATTCACTGACAAGCGCTTCCATCTGCTCACGGATCTGTGCAGCGCTGTTTGCAGAATCATCAGCCAGTTTTCCAATCTCTTCCGCAACAACTGCAAATCCTCTTCCCGCTTCCCCGGCCCTGGCTGCTTCGATGGAAGCGTTCAGCGCCAGCAGGTTTGTCTGGGTTGCAATGCTGGTAATGGCGGCCACCTTTTCATTGATGCCGGCAACAGCTGCGCTGGTCGCATTGATCCTGCTGGTGATCTCTGAGATCCGCTCACTCATTTCGCGGGAACTGGTACCGAGTTTCTCCAGCTCATCGGCAGCCTGCTTGCTGTCTTCATTCATATTGGTAGCTGTTTGATCCAGGGACTGGGTATAATTCCTGCCATCCATGACTGCCTCAGCGATCGTGTCTACATTCACATTGGCATTCTGGATCTCTTCCGCCTGCTGTACGGCACCCTGGGCAATACCATTGACAGCTTCCGTAATGCCTTCTGTCGTACTGGAGATCTGATCAGCCGTCTCCGCCAGATCTGTCGAAGAATGGTCTACTGTCTCAACGGCCGACTTGATATCGCCGATGATATTGCCGAGCCTTGTGATCAGGGAATTGGTATCCCGTATCATATTACTGAGTTCATCATTATGCAGCCCTTCTTCACTGACCGGCTCAAAGCGCCCGTTTGCAAGGGCTCCGAGGGAAGATGAAATCTTTTCGATGGACTTCCTGATATATCGCAGGACATAAACTGTCAAAATCGCCAGGATGACAAAAATGATAAAGATGACAACCAGCGCTATGATAACCATAGTATAAATGTAACTCTTCAGTTCTGAATCCTTATGCGCTGTATAGACTTCCAGAAGATCTTCCATATCATTGAGGCCGGCTCTGGCATCAGCGAACAGGTCGGCTGCTTCATCCATGTTTTCCCGATCTCCGGCTTCCTTCCATTTCGCAAAGTTTGCCCTGGTATTCGCGATAATCTGCTCACAGTTGTTCTCATTGCCTTCCATGCGGAATTCTCTGTACAGGTATTCGTCAGTTTGCATGATGGCTTCGATCTCATCCAGACCATCTAATACCTGCTGTGAATTCTCCTGATAACTGGCCTGATTCTCTGCAACCGTTGCGGTATCGCCTCTTTTGTTATTGATATAAATCTCTTCCTGCGCCAGCATTGCCTGATAAAAATCACGGTCAGCCGTGATCAGTTTATCTGTCAGCATCTTCAGCTCATCATAATAGGTACTCTTTGCCATATTCAGGACAGTCAGTTCACCGACCCACATGAACGTGGCAAGGATACAGATCATGATCGCAAGCGGCAGAACAACTATCAGCATTTTTGCCCGTATACCTAATTTCTTCAACATTACGATACCCCCTTATGCTTTCCCATAAAAGAATGAGTTTTTTCTGACAAATCCGATATCTCTGTAAGTGATAATCTGTTCCGTACTGCCTATGAACAGATAACCATCTTTCGTTAATGAATCTGAGAATTTCTTAAAGATCTCTGATTTTGCCTCTTCGGTAAAGTAGATGAGTACATTCCGGCATACGATCAGATGATAATCTTTCGGATATGGATCTTTCAGCAGATTATGCTGCTGAAACTCTACCCGTGACTTAATCTCATCTGAAATTTGATAAGACGGTCCGACTTTCGTAAAGTACTTCCGTTTCAGATCATCCGGCACAGCGGCAATGCTTTTTTCGTTATAAAGTCCTATCTTTGCCTTTTCGATCACCTGTTTATCAATGTCTGTCGCATAGATTTTGATCTGGCTCAGTGGCAGATGACGGGAAAACGCCATCACTAAAGAATAGGGTTCATCTCCGGTCGAACAAGCTGCAGACCAGATCCTAAGCCCTCTGCTCCCAAACCGTTTGATCAGATCCGGGATCACATCTTTATCCATAAATTGCCACTGCTCGGGATTTCTGTAGAATTCAGAAACATTGATGGTCAGATAATTCACAAACTCATCGAACTTCTCTTTATTGGATTTCAGAAGATGTACGTAATTATCATAACCGGTAATGCCATTTTTAGAAATCAAAGTATCGATCCTGCGTTTCATCTGCTTTTCCTTATATGCATTCAGATCGATCTTCGTCATATCATAGACGGCTTTTTTAAACCATTCATAGTCAACTAACGCCATATAACCCCTACCCCTTTACGGTTTATGATGTTTCGTTATATTGACTTTATACTTCCGATCAGTCAAAAAATATAACGAAAAAAGGCGACCTTTGTATGAAAACACACAAAAGATCGCCTTTTCATTATTTCTGATTATTCGTCATCGCCCTCATCTTCGCCAGCTGCGATCACTGCATCGATATCTACAGAAACCACATCAGCATCAGACTCTTCTACAGGCTCCTCGCTCTTTTCCGGAGCAAGAAGAGCTTTCATGGAAAGGCTGATCTTATGATCAGCAGGGTTGAAGTCAACTACCTTTGCCTCAACTTCCTGACCAACGGAAAGCACATCAGAAGGCTTGCCGATACGATCTTTGGAAATCTGGGAAACATGAAGCAGCGCATCAACGCCGGGCTCTAACTCGATGAATGCGCCAAAGTCAGTCATACGAGCAACCTTACCCTTAACAACATTGCCAATAGCGAATTTGTCTTCAGCATCTTTCCAGGGATTCGTGTCTGCAAACTTCAGGGAAAGACCGATCTTGCTGTCGCCGATATTCTTGATCAGGACATTCAGTTTCTGGCCTACTTTGAAGACCTTCTTAGGATTCTCAACATGCCCCCAGCTCATCTCAGAGATATGCAGAAGTCCGTCTGCTCCGCCAAGATCTACGAATGCACCGAAGTCTGTGATGTTCTTTACGGTACCTTCTACTACATCACCTTCATGGATACGCTCAAACAGTTCCTTCATAGCCTGTGCTTTCTGCTCTTCAATAACCTGCTTGCGGTTACCGATACAACGACGTTTCTTGGGATCGTACTCGATAATGCGGAATTCAATTTCTGTATCCGCATACTTGCTCAAATCTTTTTCAAACACATTGGAAACAAGGCTTGCAGGAATAAATACGCGAACCTCGTCTACAATGACCGAAAGACCGCCGCCCAGTACCTGGCTTACTTTTGCTTTGATGATCTCGCCGGTCTCGAAAGCTTCTTTCAGCTTCTTGCTGCCCTTTTCAGCCGCTAGTCTCTTGTAGGACAGGATAACCTGACCTTCGCTGTCGTTTACGCGAATCACCTTCACTTCGATCTTGTCGCCTTCATGCAGGAGCTCCGTAAGATCGGCACTGTTGTCATTGGTGTATTCGCTGCGGCTCAGGATGCCGTCGGACTTGTATCCGATGTTCAGTACGGCTTCTTCGGGTTTCACATCGATGACTGTACCTTCAACTACCTCTCCATTATGAATTGTCTTAAAAGATTCGTCCAATAATTGTTCAAAAGATTGTTCTGACATGATTTTGAACCTCCTCAATAATATTGTTTGGGGTGGACGCCCCGGCGGTAATTCCCACCGATTTCACTGATTTAGGTAAGTCTAAATGCAAGTCACCTGGTGTCTGGATAAAGTAAGTGTTCTCACATTCCCTGCCGCAAATCTCGAAGAGTTTTCGCGAATTGGAAGAATGAGTACCGCCTATCACGATCATACAATCCACCTGTTTCGCTATGCTTTGCGCCTCCTGCTGACGCTCGCTGGTCGCATGACAGATTGTATTCACACAAGATATATCATACGCTTTTTTTGTCAAAATTTCAACTAATTCTTGAAATTTATTGTAATTGTATGTAGTTTGGGAAACAATTGCGATCTTTGCCCCATTTCCCTGTGGCATTTCCTCAGCAATTTCCCGGTTTCCGATGACGATGGGAGGATTTTTACTGTAGCTGATAATGCCCTGTACTTCGGGATGATCTGCGTCTCCGATCACCACCACCTGCTTATCATTTTCGCTTTCTTCTTTTACGATCTTATGGATCTTTTTAACAAAAGGACAGGTGGCGTCTGCAATCTCTGCTCCGGTGATTTCCAGCTTTTCCATGGTCTGCTTTGTGATGCCATGGGAACGGATGATGATCACCGCATCAGCAAGGTCTGTTTCCGGGATTCGGATCAAGTTTGTTTGTCCCTCAGAATCTTTCTGCTCTGCGTAGAACCCATCCGTTTTTTCTTCTAAAACGCAAACGCCTTTGGATTCCAATTCCGATACCACAGTTTCATTATGGATGATGGGTCCCAAGGTAAAAATGCGCTTTTTCTTACCGGTATCTGCAAATGCTTTTTCCTGTTCTTCAATTTTCTCGTAGACCAGATCGACAGCTCGTTTTACACCAAAACAAAAGCCGGCGGTTTTTGCAAGGATGACATCCATTTGCGTATCTCCAGATTACATTTCACATACAGTTCATATATACTTCGCTGACCGGCCGCAGCTGACTATCCGGCTTAAGCTCGAACAGTTGCCCTCGCTTTGCTCGGTCAAAACTCGCCGCCGGACAGTCAGCCTGCCGTCCGGGCAGCTCCTCGAAAAGATGAGAGATTAATTGTGGTCTATTTCAACACAGGGAAAGGATCTTATCCGCCACTTCTTCAATCGTCATATCAGATGAATCCACAAGCACTGCGTCATCCGCCTGTCTGAGTGGCGAAGTCTCCCTTGTCATATCCTGATGGTCACGTTGCTCGATATCTGCCTTGATCTCCTCGATATTCACATCAAGCCCTTTGGCTTTCTGCTCTTCATAGCGGCGGCGAGCTCGTTCTTCCACAGATGCGGTCAGGTATACCTTTACCTGTGCATCCGGCAATACCACTGTTCCGATATCACGTCCGTCCATGACCACGTCTGCCTCTGCGGCAAGTTTTTGCTGCAGGGCAACCAGGCGTTTTCTCACATCCGGATTTGCAGAAGAAAGGGAGGCCATACGACTGACTTCTTCGGTTCTGATGAGGCCGTTTACATTTTCACCGTCCAGCAGCACCACCTGAGTCCCGTCTTCATAGCGGATGGAGATATCCGGTTTCTCACAGGCTGCGCTGATGGCTGCCTGGTCCGTGGGATCAATCCCCTGTCTGTGGAGATATAAAGCCATGGCGCGGTACATAGCGCCGGTATCTACGTAGATATATCCCTGCTTTTTTGCAACCAGTTTAGCAATTGTGCTTTTTCCTGCGCCTGCAGGTCCGTCAATGGCGATATTCATACTCATGGTGTTCCTCCTTGTTCCATTCCAGATTCTGTAAGGCCTTCACTAATCACCTTCGATGACAGTTTCCGGCCATTCTATTACTATCAGCAAAAACTCAGCTTACATTCATAGAATCTATTAAGATTCAATTTCACGCAGCTTCATGATCAGCTCTCGGATCCGTTCGGATTTCATCTTCATGCTCACCTGATTGACGATCATGCGCGCAGATAGGGGGCATACTTCTTCCAGTACTTCCAGTCCGTTTTCATGCAGGGTGCTGCCGGTCTCCACGATATCCACGATCACATCAGCCAGTCCCACGATGGGTCCCAGTTCCACGGAACCGGAAAGCTTGATGATATCCACGGTCTGGTACTTTTTATTATAAAAATAATCCTTTGCGATATTCGGATATTTGCTGGCAACGCGGATCCTCTCATGATGCTGCAGAAGCTCTTTCGCCTCTTTGGGACCGCAGACACACATCCTGCATTTGCCGAATCCCAGATCCAGCACTTCATAGGCTCTTCTTTGCTCCTCTAATATGGTATCCTTGCCCACAACGCCGATATCTGCAACGCCGTATTCCACATAGGTAGGCACATCCGGACCCTTAGCCAGGAAAAATCGCATCTTTTGTTCTTCGTTAACAAAGATCAGCTTCCGGCTGCTCTAGTCCTTCATCTCTTCACAGGTAATGCCGATCTGCTCCAGCATTTCCAATGTTTTGTTTGCCAGCCTGCCCTTTCCCAGGGCAAAGGTTAAATATTCTGATTCATGGCTCATGATAAAAACTCCCTTACATCCAAATTGTCAACCGGCAGTCCGTCCGGTGAATCATCCGCAAGATCATAGACAAGGATCTTCTCATCCGTTGTCAGGTGATAATGATTCCGGATCCTGTTCCGATATCCGTATTCCACATAAAAATCAAGGCTCTTTCCTGTGCGGTAAGGACTGCACATCACCTTATTGCCACGGCTTCTCAGCACATCTGCCACCTTCATTGCCTCATCTGCCATCTTCTGGTCATAAACCAGATAGTCAATGCTGCGGTTTTTCTTGGGCAACAGCTTTTGCGACATCAATGCTGACAAAAGTTCATCAGCCAGGATGACGAAACCGATAGCCGGTGCTTCTTTGCCAAAGCTTTGCAGCAGGCTGTCATAACGGCCGCCCTTTAAGATCATATCGCCCACGCCGTAGGTATAGGCCTTGAAAATAATGCCTGTATAGTAATTATAATTGCTGACAAGTCCCAGGTCATAAGAGATATGGTCGCCGTCCCCCATTTTTTCCAGCATACCGCCGACCTTCTTTAAATGATCGATGGCCTTACGGCTCTCTTCGTTTTTCACCAGCTTTTCTGCCTCTTCCAGACATGTTGCATCGCCGAAAAGCTCCGTTAGCTTCAAAAATGCTTTGGCCTTGTCTTTGGAAATCCCAGCTTCTAAGATCAGTTCTTCCACGCCGAAATAGTTCTTATCCGAGATCTGTGTCCTGACAGCTGCCTCTAAGTCCACTGAAAGACCTGCCTCCTGGCAAAGTCCTTTCAAAAATCCTACATTCCCAACACTAATCTGGAAATCGGAAAGACCGCTGTTTTTCAGTGCTGCCACAGCCATATGCAGGATCTGCACATCCGCCATCACGGTATCGAACTCATCAAAGCTGCCGCCAATCATCTCAACGCCGGCGTCCTTGGACTGCCTGAGCTTGCCCTGCAGGCTGGAATGGTTCACGAAGGTATTCCCTAAATAGGAAAACTGCATAGGCAGTTCTTCCTCCATGAAATACATGGAAACGCTCCTTGCGATAGACGGTGTAAAATCCGGACGCAGCGCCAAGGTATTGCCTTCCTTATCAAAGAACTTATAAAGGTCGCTGCTCTTTGTGGTACCGATCTCCTTGCTGAATACATCAAAGTATTCAAAGACCGGCGTCTCGATCCGCTGAAAACCGAAGCTTTGGAAGGTTTCCATCAGCTTATCTTCTAGTTGGAGCCTTTTTTCCAGTTCATCACCGAAACTGTCCCTAACCCCCTCCGGGGTGTGTAACATTTTTGTATCCATTGTTTCTCCTTTGAAATAAATTCTATATCGAAATCCGGCCATTATGATCCTTGCCGGTTTTCTGGTTTTCTTTTATCTTAATCGATCTGTCTGATCCTATTCCCGTTCTTCCAGGTCTTTCTTTAGCAAATCCAAATACGGAACCATGATACCGCTTTTTTTCGGTAATGTCCATTCCATATCAAGCTCATCCATCCGGAAGCTTTTTCGTCCGCCGCTTTCCGCCCTGTCCCAAAACTCCTTTAGTTTAACAAAAGGCAGATAGTAATAAAAATCCTCATGGGTGTAGTAGATCAGCAAAAATGCAACGCCCTGCTGCTTTTCAAACTCCTCCATGAACTGCACCTGATGTGGATGGATGTTCTGCAAAGAAAAGGTATCCTTGGCACATTCCTTGGCGTCAAAGCAAACTGGAACTCCCTGCACTACGCCGATATAATCCACCGTACTTTTCTGCTCAAAATAGGCCAGCGTTATATGCCTGGTCTCTTTATCCATCTTGATGGGGGTGATAGGCGTAGGTATTTTCTGAATCAGCGCCAGGTGACCCTGCCTATATTTTTCATTGGTCCGGTTGATCAGTTCCTCAAAAGTGGAGCCTCTCAGTCCTCGGGATGACCATGTAGCCATTTAATATCCTCATTGTATCAATGTTTTTGGATTTCGGTAATTTCTTCCGCAGCCGGAACATATCTATCCTGATAAAAAACGTATCATCCTTACAGCGAGATCACAAAGGACCTGTCCGTGATACCAACGGCACTTAGGAAAGTATCCATATCCTCCGGCAACTGTGTATAAAATGCTTTTCCCGAAAGGGAGGCCAGCGCTTTTAGTTCCCCTTCTGTTCCCACCGCCTTCGGAAAAACCACGCTCTGGGAATGGAGAAGCTGTCTCTTTGGAATGTCCTTTGCCCCCACGGAAAACTCCGTATAGATCGTTTTTTCTCTGCGGGAATTGCCGTATTTCGGATCTCCGATCAGCGGATGCCCGACTGACGCCATATGCGCACGGATCTGATGCGTCTTTCCGGTGAGCAGATGAACCCTGACAATGCTGACTGATCCGTTCGTCAGGATTGGGATGACATCAGTGCAGATCGACGATGCCTTGTCCTTTTCCTTTTTCCGGTCTGCCTGGCCCTCAACAAATCTGACCGCGTCTGTCCTGGTCGTGACGTTTTCCATATCCGCATCGGATAGTTCCTGTTTATATACCTCTTTGACGGAAACCTGATTATTCTTTTTATCCTTTTCCAAAAAACCTGTCAGCCGGAAGGGCTTATTCACCTCTCCTAAGACAACTGCCAGATAATATTTTCCAAATGTCCTGTCCCTGAGCAGCTGCGATAATTCCTTCGCAGCCCCATGGCTCTTGGCAAACAACAAAATTCCGGATGTATTGCGGTCCAGCCTGTTGCAAACGGAAGGCACAAATCCAATCGGAAGCTGTCCTTTGCTTTCCAGATAAGTAAGCAGGTATTCGTTTGCTGAGTTATCGTTCCGATCTGCCTTTTGCGATAACATGCCAGCCGGTTTATCAAACAAGATCAGGTTTTCGTCTTCATATAGAATACGTCCTTTAAACCGCTCAGGATTGAAAAAGTTTTCATTTCTGTCCTGTTTTATCATTTTTCCGGCATTTCCTGCGGATGATCTTTGAACATCTGATCTATCAACCGAAATGTCTTTCTTTGCATCTCCTGCGATTTCAGCGAGCACATCATCACTCAGATAAAACCTGACATAGTCTCCTTCTGACAGGATCGCTGCGCCATCGGCTTTTTTTCCGTTTACCGTGATGTTCTTTTTACGCAGCATCTTATGCAGAAAGCCATTCTGTGCCTTTGGGTAAAGATGCTTGCAATACTTAATAACATGTTGTCCGCTTTCCGATGCGGATATGATATATTCCACCATAATCAGACGGTTTCCCCTTCACCTGTCACAAGGAAATATCCTTCAGCACTTTTGCGATCGCTTTTCGCGGTGTATCAGCCGCTTTTTCCAAGGGCTTTAATTCATTGATCCGCTTTATAAAGGCATCCTGTCCGTCAAAGATCTTAACATTTACCGATATGCCTTCCCGTTTTAAGGTCTGCTCTATATGCTTTTCCAGCGTTGCGTTGAGCGGCGTTTCTTTCTCCTTTTTCTTTTTGCCGCTTTTCTTATTAGGACTTGATGAAGCGCTTAAATAACCGCAGACACTACCTGCATAAATAAACATGCCAGGGACTTCGAAGGTATGATCCTGCGTCGTAAATACCATTTCATAAAGCACTGTCATGTTGGTAAGAACCGCTTCACCTGCTTTTTGAAAAGATGTCTCTATTGTATCATGGTCAGATGCGTAGATACCACGGCTTTTCAGACACATGATCATCAGGACTGCATTTTTGCTGGCAGGAAGA
>JAFZNL010000124.1 GCA_017550925.1 Lachnospiraceae bacterium
CAGTCCAAGCGGCTTGAGGCTTTGGAACGGGTTGTTGAGAAGATCACGGAAAGCCTCGGTGACCTTGATGCAATGGAGCAGTCCATGGATGAATCCATAACATCCTTACATGACATTGCAAACCAACTGAAAAATAAATAAGAACAAGGCGGATACAATATGCGAAACCTTGCCCTGTCCGACGAGATCCTGCTGACCGTGGAAAAACCTGCGCGGTATATCGGTGGCGAGATCGGCAGCATTCAAAAAAATAAAGACCAAATCAACATCCGGTTTGCCATGTGCTTTCCGGATGTTTATGAAATTGGTATGTCACATCTCGGGATCCAGATCCTTTATGAGATGTTCAATCGTATGGAAGATGTCTGGTGTGAGCGTGTTTACAGTCCCTGGACAGATTTAGATGCGATCCTGCGAAAAGAGAAGATCCCTCTTTTTGCATTAGAATCACAGGATCCTGTGAAAGACTTTGATTTTCTAGGTATTACCCTCCAATATGAAATGTGTTATACCAATGTCCTGCAGGTTCTTGACCTGTCGGGCATTCCTTTGCTGTCGAAAGACAGAGGCTGCGACGATCCTATTGTGATCGGCGGCGGTCCCTGTACCTACAATCCGGAACCCATCGCAGACTTTTTTGATCTTTTCTATATCGGGGAAGGGGAAACCAGGTATAAGGAGCTGCTTTCACTATACAGGAAATACCGCTTTGAGAACAAGAATGAAACAGAACCCGATGCGACTTTAATGAGTGGATTTGAAGACTCTGATCTGTCTGATACAGAAAGAATAGCCAGCTTGGGATTTGCCAAATTGGCCAGAAAAGAAGCCTGGGACCGTACCGGTTTCCTTCGCGAAGCTGCAAAGATCCCCGGCGTTTATTGTCCTTGTATGTATGAAGTGACCTATCATGAGGACGGAAGGATCAAGGCTTATACGCCTGTCTATGAGGATATCCCGCAAACCGTTGAAAAAGAAGTGGTCAAAGACCTTTCGGATACTGTCTATCCAACGGCTCCGGTGGTTCCTTTTATCCGCGTCACCCAGGACCGAATGGTTTTGGAGATCATGCGCGGCTGTATCCGCGGCTGTCGTTTTTGCCAGGCAGGACAGCTTTACAAGCCACTGCGGGAACGCAGCGTGGAAGTGCTGAAACAATACGCCATGGAGCTGATGAAAAACACAGGCCATGAGGAAATGTCCCTCAGTTCACTAAGTTCCAGTGATTTCAGCGCCCTGCCCGAGCTTTTGGATTATCTGATGGACGAGTGCGACAGGCAAAAAGTCAATATCGCTTTGCCGTCCCTTCGTATTGACGCTTTTTCATTGGATGTGATGAATAAAGTCCAGGATGTGAAAAAAAGTTCCCTGACCTTTGCGCCGGAGGCCGGGACACAGCGGATGCGCAATGTTATCAATAAGGGACTGACGAAAGAAGATATCTTAGGCGGCGCTGAGGAAGCCTTCCGGGGCGGCTGGAATAAGGTGAAGCTATATTTCATGCTGGGACTTCCCACGGAAACAGAAGAAGATATCAAAGGCATCGGCGTGTTAGCAGACGAGATTGCCAGAGTCTATTACGATACCGTACCGAAGGAAAAACGCCAGGGCAAGGTGCAGATCACAGTGAGTACCTCCTTCTTTGTACCCAAGCCCTTCACACCCTTCCAGTGGGCGCCCATGGACAGCGCTGACGATTTTCATGAGAAAGCAAGAATCTGCAAAGATAATATCCGTGCCCAGCTCAACCAAAAGAGCATCAAGTATAACTGGCATGATTCCGAGACTTCCGTTATGGAAGGTATTTTGGCAAGAGGTGACAGGCGGCTTTGCAAAGTCATCTTGGATGTCTACCAGAAAGGCAGTTTCTTCGATGCCTGGACGGAGTATTATCATCATGATGTATGGCTGGACTGCATCAGTCAAAACGGTCTGACGCCGGAGTTTTATACCACCAGGAAACGGGAAGATGATGAAATCTTCCCCTGGGATATCATTTCCTGCGGCGTATCCAAGGCATTTTTACTCAGGGAATGGAAGAAAGCGCAGGCAGAAGAGATTTCCTCAAACTGCCGTGACGGCTGCCAGGGCTGCGGCGCCGCCAGCTATGGAGTGGGGATCTGTCCCAAAAGGACTATCCACACATGATCGCTGATAAGGCATGACAAGATTTTACTCAATGTCAATGCAAAAAAATAAGGTGATTCATATGTCCTACAAAGTTCGGATCAAATTTAATAAATACGACCACATGGTCTTCATCGGCCATTTGGACCTGATGCGCTATTTTCAGAAAGCCTTCCGCAGAAGCGGTATAGACATCTGCTATACCACGGGCTTTTCCCCGCATCAGGTCATATCCTTTGCGCAGCCCCTGGGCGTCGGCGTTTATTCCAATGGGGAGTATGTGGATATCTCCGTAGAAAGCGAACCAGATACAGAACAGATAAAGTCGGCGTTACAAGGTGTTATGGTAGAAGGGGTTGACATTCTGTCGGTCATCAGTCTGCCGGACAATGCACCCACCTCCATGGCAAGCGTTATGGCTGCGGATTATACGGTCAGGTTCCGCAAGGAATATGTGCCGGCCTTTGATGTGGCAAAGGCAGCGCCGGACTTTATGGCACAGCAGCAGATCATGATCACCAAGGAGACCAAAAAAGGGAGCCGGGAGCTGGATCTGAAGGAGCATATCTATGACTTGAAAATGACGGATGGACGCTCGTCAGCCAAAAGAGACCTGCTGAATAAATGCGACGGTCCTGCCATCTACATGATGCTGGACGCTTCCAGCGGCGGCAATATCAAACCCGGTCTCGTCATGCAGGAGATTTTCAAATTTGCTGGGCAGACATTAGGAAACTTTGATCTGATCGTTACCAGGGAAGACCTGTATGCAGAAAAAGAAATGGGTGGACAGAAAGAGTATATTTCACTTGGCGACATTCGAAGCGTTTGATCGTTAGTGCTTAGGATTTCCCACTTGATTATTTCATGCGAAACCGCAGAGTGCGGCAAAAGAGGTCGATATGGATACACGGGATATGGACAGACGGTTGGTTCTGACGCATTACAGAGGCGCAAAGGCAGCCTTCCTGATCGAAGATGATTCCCTAAACGGGATCTGGCTTGAAACAAAAGAAGATCATTCACGGATCGGCGAGATCTATGTGGGCAAGATCAAATCTGTTGCCGACGGTATCGGTGCGGCCTTTGTGGAGTACGAAAAGGGCATGGTGGGATTTTTGCCCCTGACCCAGATCAAGCCGGATATGATCTTAAACCGTGTCAACCCAGATGCCATAACACCTGAACAGGAACTGCTGGTTCAGGTCTATAAAGATCCGATGAAACACAAAGATGCCACTTTGACTACGGATCTTCTTTTTTCGGGGAAATATCTTATCTTAACGCCGGTAAGCCCCGGCATCCGTTTTTCCAGAAAACTGAAAAAAGATCAAAAAAAGACGCTCTTGCATTTGGTCGAACAGGTACTGGACGAACTTTTCGGATCCAGTGAAGTATTTTTGTCACGTTATGGCCTCATTGTGCGCACCAATGCGATCTTTGCAGGTTTTATGGAGCTGTTTTATGAACTGCATGAACTGTTCCATAACGCAGGGGAGGTCCGCTGCATAGCGGAAAACCGCACAGCATTTTCTCTTTTATACAAAGACTCGCCCTTTTATCAACGGGTCATCAGGGATCAATATGATCTGCCTCATATCCGCATTTATACAGATGATGTTGCCATCAAAGAGGAGTTAGAGCCGAAACAGGAATGGGATTATGAAACAAATGATCCTTCTGCAGTCTATCATCTGAACGAGGAAGAGAAAAAAAGATATGCCGCTTTTTTGGAGAACTATAAACAGCGCATGATGCTAAACGGTGGCGGTGACCTGCCAGGCGGCGAATCAGAGGAAAGTGGAAAACAGACCGAAGAATATGATCATAGCACG
>JAFZNL010000014.1 GCA_017550925.1 Lachnospiraceae bacterium
GCCGCCTCGATCTTTTCCGGAAAGCCACCGGATACGCCTCCGTCCTTGGTGATCAGATGACGGATCTCATATTGCTCCATGACCGCTTCATTTAACTCTTTCGTAAAAGGTCCATGCATGGCAATGATATGATCCGGACGGATGCCTGATGCCTCACACATCTGAAGACTCTCAGCCGATGGCAGCACCCGGACATAGGTCCTGTCTTTTGTTTCCTTTGAGACGATCTCCATATACCGGCCAAGTTCTTTACTGCCTGTTGTCAGCAGGATATTCCCGCTGCTTTCAGACATTGCCTTCGCACATGATGCGATATCCTCATACCTTTTGCAATCTTTTGTCTCCACTTTTGCCTCATTTCTCAAAACGCGGATATACTCTGCCCCTGCTGCCTTCGCAGCCCGTTTCAGATTATCCGTCACTTCCGTCGCATAGGGGTGCGTCGCATCGATCACCAGGCATTCCGGACTTTCGTCGTTTGCATCATCCTGATCTTCTTCCACCATCATGAAAAGATGCCGCATCTGCTCCTCATCCATACGTCCCACACGAATAGCCGCATAGCCATTTTCTTCCATCATATCCTTTCCGTAGTCAGTAGCTACGCAAACGATATGCCGGATCCCTGCTTCTGCAAGCATATCCGATAACGTTCTTCCCTCTGTTGTTCCGGAAAAAAGAAAGATCTTTTTCATACCTTATATCCTCTGGGTGTGATCAGTTTCCCATTCACGATCTTCGTCTGCGAATTGCCGATAAATACCGTAACGAACATATCCACCTGCGCATCTGCCAGCTGCGACAAGGTGCAGACCTTTTTCTCACAGCCTTCCCTGCCGATATTCCTGACATATCCGCAGGGCGTATCTCCGGATAATTCCTGCAGCAGGATCTCGCAGGCTTTTTTTAAATAGTCTGCCCGGCCTTTGCTTGCAGGATTATAGATCGCCATACAAAAATCTCCCTTCGCAGCGCCAAGAAGCCGCTTTTCTATCACATCCCAGGGTGTCAGCAGATCACTTAGACTGATCACGCAAAAATCCGTGGAAAGGGGTGCGCCAAGCTCCGCTGCGCCGCTAAGAGCTGCGGTCACTCCCGGGATGATGCTGATATCCGAAAAGCCTTCCCTTTCCGCCACCTCCAAAAGCGGAGAAGCCATGCCATATACCCCTGCGTCGCCGCTGCAGACCAGCGCCACGGTTTTTCCAGCTTCCGCAAATTCCACGCACTTTTCACAGCGCTCGATCTCGCCCCGCATTCCGTTTTCATAATACTCCTTATCGGGATACAACTCTCTGACAAGCGCGATATAAGTTTTGTATCCGGCGATGATATCACTCTCATCCAAAGCCTTTTTTGCCTGCGCCGTCATCATTTCGGCGTCTCCGGGGCCGATGCCCACCACATAGATTTTTCCCATATTCATCCTCATATATAGTTAGCATTTGCTAACTATCTGAATTTCAACAGTTTACATTTGCTAACTGCTACAGGATCGTATGATCCCTTCGCTTCGCGATGGCAATGGTCATTCCATCCCTGCTCTGTTTTTTCTGGATCAGCTCAGCACAGTTTCCCGCTCCCATGACAGCGGCACGTTCACATACATTGTCCACGCCCACGGTCTGAATGACAAAATCCGACGCTTCGAAATCACCCTGTGCTTTATTCAGCAGAGCGGCATCAAAGGCCAGCACCGGTATCCTGTACCGGTCCCTGAGGGCCTTAAGGGCCGGTTCATCCTCTTTGACATCAATGGTACAGATGGCATAGATATCGCTGATCAGGATACCCGCCTTTTCCAGCGTCTCGCAAAAATATGCTTCCACTGCTCCGGCATCTTTTCCCCGCTTCATCCCCATGCCTACCGTGTATTTTTTCGGCGTAAGCAAGAGTGTAAACTCTGCATCGGTTTCATCCGCTACAACCACATCCACCGGTTCCTTTGGCGGGTAATCTTTAACGGAGAGGGTGATCTTTTTCTCTTCCAGCGCTTTGACGGAAATCCTTTTGATCCCCTCTCTGTTTCTGATGGAAAGCCGGTTTTCCGCCGCAAAAACATCCACGGAAAATGCATCGTTGACATCCGTGGAAGTCGTGATCACCGGCACCGCACCTAAAAGCTCAGCCAGCATCACGGCCAGTTTATTTCCGCCGCCGGCATGACCCGACAGAACCGGGATCACAAACTGACCATTATCATCGATCACAACAACCGGACAGTCGGTGAGTTTATCCTGCACGCAGGGACTGATGGCCCTGACGGCAATCCCCAAGGCTCCCACAAAGATCAGGGCGTTTCCCGGCAGAAAGACGCAGCCGGCCCACTCACCGACAGGCGTTTCTACCCGTACAAAACCTTCGGGCAGGTCTGAAGCAGTTCCGCAATAAAATGCCTCTGCAGACCTGACGCCTGTTTTCTCACAGGCCCGATTGAGCTTTTCAATGATGCGTGCTCCGTTATTTGTAAAACAGACTGCAAGTTTTCTCATATACGCTCCCATATCTTCAGGGTTTCGCTGTCCGAAATTCCGTCGAAAAAGTCGGATCATAGAGTTTGGATCTTTCGTAGCCGCTTTGCGCTATGGCATCTCCTACCAGCACGACTGCTGTTTTGGTGATCCCTTCTTTTTCCGCCTCTGCCGCCAGGTCGGCCACATTGCATCGGATCATTTTTTCTTCTTTCCAGGTGGCCTTGTAAACAAGGGCTGCCGGTGTGTCCGGCCCATATCCGCCGGCCATCAACTCCTGTGACAAAACCTCCAGCATTCCGGCTGATAAGTAAATTGCCATGGAAGCTCCATGCTGAGCAAGAAGCCGGATCTTTTCTTTTTCGGGAACCGCTGTTTTTCCCTCTGCCCGGGTAATGATCAGGGTCTGGGATATACCGGGCAGGGTAAACTCCAGATTCAACCCGGCTGCCGCACCGAAACAGGCACTGACCCCCGGCGTGGAATCATACCGGATGCCCTCGCCATCCAAAAGATCCATCTGCTCCCTAACCGCACCGTATACACTCGGTTCGCCGGTATGAAGCCTGACGATGTCTTTCCCTTCCCCTTCAGCCTCTTTTATGACCTTAGCCACTTCCTCAAGGGTCATGACCGCGCTGTTATATACTTTCGCATCATCCCGCGCATAGGATAAAAGCTCCGGGTTTACCAGGCTTCCCGCATAGATGATCACGTCCGCATTTTTCAAAAGATTCATTCCCCGGACCGTGATCAGGTCAACGGCACCCGGGCCTGCTCCCACAAAGTGTACCATCTCCATCTTCCTTTACTTTCTACGTTCCCGCTGCATATCTGCAATTCCCCGCGGAATCGGTTTAATCGTTTTTCTTCAATCGCTCTTCTTCGCCTCTGACAGAAACTGCTCTGCCCTTTCAGTTTTCCCCAGAAGCCCATACTGACTGGAGTAGATCATGCACTGAACGTCCATCAGATCCCCGGCCCGATGATTCAAATAGTAACTGACCTTCTCAGTGATATCGGAAAAACACTCCTCATCGATCTTCTCTTTCCTATAGATCTCTATGGCCTCTTCCGTTGAAACGCAGTCCAGGATCGCAGCCGCCGTCTCAGCCGTCGCGCCGCTCCTGATGGCAGCCGCTGCCATGAGTTCCATCCTGCAGTCCGCTTCTTTTGAATGGGTGTTCATGATACCGCCGGAAACCTTGATCAGCTTGCCGATATGGCCACAGAGCAGCATCTTTTGAAACCCAAGATCCTTTGCCTTATCAATGGTGTCTCCGATGTAGTTGGCACATTTCACGGCTCTGTCCAGATCATAATTGTAATGCTCCTGCATAAAGGCAAGACCGTAGTTTCCAGGAGAGATCACAATGGTCTTTGCACCCAGCGCCTTTCGCTGCCGCAGTTCCACCAAAATGGTGTCCAGCAGTGCTTTCGTGCTCATGGGTTCAACGATACCTGCAGTGCCGATGATGGAGATCCCACCCTCGATCCCCAGCCTCGGATTGAACGTCTTCTCCGCCAACTTGTCGCCACCCGGAACGGAGATCTCCACACAAAGTGGCATTTCCTGATCAAACAGATCCATCACGGACACCACTTCGCTTTCGATCATCTGCCGCGGAACGGAATTGATGGCCGCTTCTCCGACTGGCTGGTCAAGGCCGGGTCTTGTCACCCTGCCGATCCCTTCACCGGCGGTAATAACAACTCTTTTGACCGCATTCGATGTCCCTGATACCGTCCCAACCTCTTTCCCGGCTATTACCTCTGTTTTATTGACACTTGTCTTCGCCTCTGCAACACTCACCTTTGCAAAAACCAGGATCCCATTGGTAATATCCGGATCATCCCCCGACTGCTTTCTGACAGCGCAGCGTACGAAATCCTGCCCGAACTGTATTTCCTCAATATCCGGACAGTAGGTTTCCCCGGCAGGAGTCTCGATCCTGATCTGCTTTTTTTCAATTCCGCTCAGAAGCATGTATGCGGCTGCCTTGCTTGCCGCTGCTGCACAGCTTCCCGTAGTAAAGCCTTTTTTCATGTCCTATCCCTATCATTGATCAGTAGTTTCCGGCTCTGCTTTGTTCAAACCGTTTTTTCTACTACATGGAATACAGCACTGCATTGCAGATCGCCGCGGCGATATTGCTGCCGCCCTTCCGGCCCCGGTTTATGATATACGGTACATCCGATCTGATGAAGAGTTCCTTTGCCCAGACCACATTGACAAAGCCCACAGGAACGCCGATGACAAAGGCGGGCACAAAGCTTCCTTCCTCCATCATCTCATATAACCTGACCAGGGCCGTAGGTGCATTTCCTATGACAAAAATAACCTCCCTGCCGAGCC